>CAZEWE010000068.1:0-12580 GCA_964515765.1 uncultured Methanospirillum sp.
ATATGACTGTTATAAAAATTCTGCTTGTGGATGACCAGGCGGAACTTCTGGATATTACCCGGATCTTTCTTGAAAGGGGCGGGGACATCGTGGTTGAAACCAGCACATCGGCTGTTGCCGCGATAGAAATGCTCCGGGAACATAAATACGATGCCATAGTCTCTGATTATGAAATGCCCCAGATGGATGGTATTGAATTTTTGAAAACCATCAAGAGAATGGGGCTTGAAAAACCCTTCATCATATTCACCGGAAGAAGCCGGGAAGACATTGTAATCGAGGCATTAAATTCCGGAGCAGACTTTTATCTTCAGAAAGGGTCTGAGCCGAAGGTTCAGTTTGCCGAGCTTCGGAATATGATCCACCAGGCTGTCATGCGCAAGAGGATAGAAGAAGCCCTCCTTCAATCTGAGACAAATTATAAAACCCTCGTTGAATGTACCCAGGATTCCATCTACATGGTAGACAAGCGGGGGAAATATCTCTTCATGAACTCTCATCACAAGGCCCGTCTTGGAATCACTGACAAAGACTGTCATAATTTTTACTACGAGGATCTTCATTCGGAAGAAGAGAGTGTCTGCTTTTTAAACCTTATCAGAGAGGTCATAGAAGAGAGCAAACCCCTTCATGATGAGTATAAAAAAGGAGACCGCTGGTTTGTCAGAACCATCAGTCCGGTCAGAAATGAAATACTTGATCTCACAATAGCTGCCACGGTCATCTCAACAGAAATTACTCATACCAGAACTCTTGAAAAGACCGTCTGCTCCCTTGAAGAGCATTACAAAATTCTTGTTGAAGCCATGCAGGATTCAATTTATGCAGTCGATCCTGAATGCCGGTACAGGTTCATGAATACGCATCATCAGAAGAGGCTGGGCATTCCTGGAGATTACATCGGCACATCATATGGGGATTATCATGATGCTGCAGCAACAGATCGGTTTGTATCTCATATTCAAAAGGTCATCGATACGAAAAAGCCGGTATGTGAGCGGTATACGGAAGATGCCCGCATATTTATCCGGACCTATAGCCCGGTTATGGATCCTGAGTCACAAAAAGTAGAGGAGATTGTTATCATCTCCATCGAGCCTCAGGAACGGGGTTAAAATACTCAATAATTCTCTTTCATCTTCTTCTCGTTTGCAAAAATCCTGATACCTGTTATGCTGTGGTATATCCGGTTCTCTGGTAATTGTACTAGGTAAATAAGAAAATAGTGTTTCTGGTTTGTGTCTGGTCAGGGATGCGGATAAAAAAGAGATCGAAAGATCTAGCTGTCAGTATCTGAGCAATCATCACTCACTGATTATTACATTCTCTTTCTCGGTAAATGGATTTGTCCTGACCGCGAGTGAATGCAGATAGGGGTAATTGTTCTTCAGGTATGCAAGGTACGAAAGCCAGACCGGAATCATCATCGAATAGCACCGGGTGATATCACCAGATACATGGCCGACATCGCTGTCAGGAAGATTTGTGCATTCTCCCCGATGCTTGAGTTCCTCCGTGAGATGGAAGACCGCCTGCAGTACGTCGGTAAATGATTCATGCTCCAGAAGAACCGGGTTTTCCAGCATCCGGACCAGGAGATCTTCTTTCATCACCAGCATAGTTCGCAGAGAAATCAGGTCCTGACAGGAGATCCTAACCGTGCAGGGTACTGTCATGACCTCTTTTTGCTTCTTCCGGTATTGTGCAGTATCCCAGGCGGGGAGAGTGGAAAAGAAGGCAATCTTATCATTCCGGTCCTTGTCATGTTCTGAAAAGAACCTGAGCAGGGGCGTTCCTATCTCTGAAAAGAATACCCCGATGACCATGTTTAATTTATTGAGCTTGTTCTTCATGGCCCTATGCTCAAGCATCTGATGTAATATCAGAGTAACAAGAAGGACTTCAATCGGGAGAAATGCCAGATCATGAATGGTATATACTAATATGTGATGAAAATCATGAAAAATCTCGAAATGAAGGAGAAAGAGAAGAAAAGATGTACAGCATAGAGAGATGGCAAATAGAATTAACCAGTTCCTGTTCGATATCATCAGTTATGTATACGATTCTATTTCCCGATGAGTCTTTCTTCTTAGAAAAAAAGGTTATGCAGCATAGATATCCCCTGACCCTGTTGCATAGAGCCAGTATCCATGCCCTGATTTGAGCAGGCGGTCATCTGAATGAACTCCTGAACCTTTCCTGATAATGACATCCTCATATTTCTGCATGCTCTCATCATATCCGATAAGATATGTCCAGCTCTCTCCAAGGGAACTCATCGCATTCTTTGCCTGAACCGGGCCGGTTCCCGGGGACCCGATGGCGTTCCAGCCAGATTCAACCGACTTTTTTCCGCCACTTACCGGGTCTAGCCAGAGGGTTGTATCGACCCGGTTTTTAGAGTATATCCAGTACCCGGTCACCGGATGCAGGATAGTATCCCGGTTTACCTTTGTCCACCCAAAGGTCTGATTGGGAAATTCAAATATAGAGTGTCCATTGGTTTCAATGGATCCAAACATTGCTGCGGTGTCACTTCCGGGAGAGAGGGACTTTGGCGGGGTGAAGAAATTCCAGCCTGGCATCAGGGTGAGAACATATTTGTTACCGGTTCCGGTGACCGTGATGTATGCAAGCTTTAATTCGGTATCACTCCCCTTGGGACCGGTTACGCTCAGGTTCACATTATAGGACCCGATATTCTCGTATACATGATAGGGGTGTTGTTCTGATGAGGTTGTTCCATCTCCAAAATCCCACAGCCAGCTCTCGATGGTCCCGAGGGAGGTATCCCTGAATTGGACGTTCAGGGGAAGATTTCCGGTTCTGGGTTCTGCCTCAAAGGCAGCCGAAGGGGGAACAGAGTCAGGAACGGCGAGTGGCAGTTCATCTACATTATCTCCCCCGATTCGGTAGACCTCATCACAAAAACCGTCTCCGGTCTCATCCTTGTGAGTCTCTGAAAAACCGGTTCCATCCGGGGCAGCCCAGAAATTACCTCCGATGAAGGGACCAAGGACAATATTCGGTCCGGTTGTCTTTGGGATATTCCATGTAACTTTCGTATCTGCTGACAGGGCTACATTCTGTGTATTATTCAGGTAATTATCATAGATGGTCACCCCGGTCCCGGTAACCGAAAGCCCTGCCTTTTCATTTTCTGCGATGGCATTCCCCTTGACAATGGAGTTATATGCAGATACAAGCCTGACTGCCGATGACTCTTTTGTCCAGACGACGGTGTTATTTGAGATATCCAGGTATGAACTGGACTCTCCATAGATTGCGTTACTGGTAGAGTTCCAGATGATATTTCCATCAAGAATTCCGCCGGCAACACTTTCAAACCTCACTCCTGCATAATTCTCAAAGATCCAGTTATTTCTGATAACCGCTTCATTCCCTCTGACTGCTACACCTGGACGAATCGCCGTCTCTGACCATGCACCGGTCAGGGAAAAGTTCTCAACCGTCACTCCGGCAGCGGTGATACTGACCGGTGTTCCGGTAAACTGTGCATCGATGATCGGTTTTTGTTCATCAGCACTACTCTCTCCCAGGAGGGTGATTGGTTTATTGATGGTAAGTTTTTCAGGGTAATAGCCATACCTGACAAGAATGGTGGACCCAGGGGAAGCGGTGTTGATCGCTTCCTGGATGAGTGAATGATCATCAGGAACAATGATCTGTGTCGGCTCTGAGATGGTGATGTAGTTCTTTTTCACCATCATCGATTCCCCGGCCGGGGTATCGCTCGTGAGGGTGACGGAATACACACCGTTATAGGTATAGGTATGGATGGGATTTTGGTCGGTTGAGGTAGCCCCGTCACCAAACTGCCAGAGCCAGCGCTCAGGATTTCCGGTTGAGATATCATGGAACGTCACGGTCAGCGGTGCACTGCCACTGGTTGGTTCAGCATAAAAATCTGCCTTTGGTCCGGAGATCAGCCGGTATCCAGCACGAACACACGCATTTGCCTGGGGGTCCCAGGTGGTCAGGTCAGACCACTTACCGGTGGATGTTTTCACATAACTCTGCCCGGACTGTGCCGTCGCTTTACTGCTATATCCTGGCACCGGGTATTCAACCGGAATGGGAAATCCGTAGTCCGGTGTATTAAAATCTACAACAACAGAGAATTTCTCCCCCTTCTTCACCTGTACCGGGAGATCAAACTGAAGTGAGTGATACCCCGGAATCTGGTACACCTCACCATTTGAAGTAGCGACCGGAGAAGACCCAACCGGTCCGTTATCAGGATTTACGTAGACGGATGCCGTGACTGTTGTCCCGACCTGGGGGATGTAAAACCCGGCACTCGTCACCTCGATATCAGCCTCGGCAGTGAACACATTTGCAGCAGAGGCATCAGCAAATCCAAATCCGAAACTGTTCACCCAGCCGAGGGTATCATATCCATAGCTCCCGTCCGAATTATCGGTCGCTGCGGTGAATGCAGATACCCGTTTTGCAATCAGGGTATCATAATACGAGACATAAAAAAATCCCTTATCTCCCCAGTTCGGACCCCAGCTGTTTGCACAGATAAATGCTCCGTCACCTGCCGGCTCACTATTAAAATTCGATGCTGAATATGTATCATCCCAGCCGATTATGGAGATCGCATGATTGGGCGTTGTCCCGTCAGGATTATAATACCCATTTGTTTCGGTATTGAAATACTGGTCATCATAGAGGATGGTAGTATAGAGATTGCCCAGATTCACGAGAGCCCATTTCACATTCTCATTATCGTTCGGACCTGACCGACCGGGAATCATCGGAACATCGCTGACCCGTGTTTCAACTGGCAGATTCTTTGGAGATACAAAGGAGTACGGGTTGTATGGATCCAGTTTTTCCGGCACCGGACCAGACCCCCGCAGAAAATATGCAGCAGCCATGAGGTCATTTCCCCCATCTGCAAAATCAAAACCCTCCGGATCATAGACCGAGACATGGTTTTTCAAATTATTCTCTGAAAAATCCTTGGTAACCTCTGGAAGAAGAGATGATTCGAGTGATTTAATTGCAGCAAAATCCCAGCAGCTCCCGCTCTGCCCCTGGTCTCTGACTGCTGGAACCCGGTTTGAATCACGAAGATCAAATTTTGATGGATAGTCTGCTAAAATTGACAGACTTCGTATCTTCTTTCCGATCAGATGTGAGAGATCCACCGGGCTTTCCCGAAGCGGACCACTTCCACAACAGTACTGGCTGTCTGCTGATGTATTTTCCGTCGCTGCTATCTTCTGCCATGTGAGAGACAATGGAGCAAACCCACCCTCACCGGTATCTTCCTCATCCGCATAGCAGAAAGTTCCTCCTGCCAGGAACGTAATAATCAGAAGAATGCACACACTCTTCCCTGACCACATCCACCTCACCTTATGCTATATTAGGCAACCTTACATAAGTCACCTTTCATAAAAAAGAAAGAATATATTATTCCTGATGGGGATGTGGAGAGGGGGATTTGACCAGCATGAAGATGATAACTGATACGACAAGGATAACAGGGAAGGTTGCAAGACTGGTGTACAGCCCTGCCATATCTGCAATTGCTCCTGATATCGAGACCCCGATTGCCCCGGCACCCATGGCAATTCCCAGGAATAATCCTGAAATCAGTCCTATCTTGGTTGGTATCATCTCATGTGACATGGCGATGGTGACTGAGAACGACGACCAGAGCAGGAACCCAAAGACCATCATGGATACAATCAGAAGCGGTCCATGGGTCAGAAGAATCGCTATGAATGCCGGAATGGATGCAAATGTGGTGATGACTATCACTTTCTTCCGCCCTATCCGGTCTGAAAGAGCCCCTCCTGACAACTGACCGGCAACACCGGCAACCATCATGATACTCACCAGGGTCGTCGCCTCAAGGAGTGAATATCCTTCAAGCACCAGGTATGTGGGCAGAAAAGTCATTCCTCCAAAGGTAACCCATGACCGGAGGGTAGCACCTGAAAAGAGGAGCATGACCGGTCCCCAGTTCTCCTTTCCCTCTGATGTCTTCTCCTGTTTTATGTTACAGCAATCTGCAAGCGGGTTTAAGTGAAGGAATAACGCGGTTGCTATTGCAGGAATAATAAGCCAGATGACCTGGGGAACCCCTCCGGTTGTGAGGATTATTCCGGCGATGATGGGCCCGAGTGCCATACCCATATTCCCACCCACCACAAAGAGCGAGGTAAGCTTGCCACGGGAACTGCCGGTTGCAAGAATACTGACCTGACAGAGAGCACCAGGATGAAAACTGGCATGTCCAACTCCTGAAAGGGCAACACACAGGAGCATCATAATGTACTGGTTTGGAATCAGACCAAGCACAGATATTCCGATACCGGAGAGAAGGATGGAAATCCCGACACTCACCTTTATTCCTTTCTTATCTGCCAGATATCCAAAGAATGGTTGTAGGAGTGATGAGGTAAGACTATGGACAACCGGGAGCAAAGCAGCTTCAAAATACCCGTATCCATACATGGTGATCAGCACCGGCTGGAGTGCCATCAGAACCGGTGCGTAAATATCATTAATGAGATGGGCAATAGTCAGTTCCCATATCCTGCGAACGGCACTCATGATGAGTTCTCCATTGTACTATCTGCTGCATTCTGGGTCGTGTGTTTTTCTAGTTCCATTCTGACTTCCTGTAATCGTTCGTCATAGACTGAATCCATCGCCTGAAGTACCCGTTTTAACGTTCGTATCTCTTCAGGGTCCAGGGGATCTATCCGGCTGATAATTCGCTGGTAAATTGTTTCATGAAGCGTTTCATGATGCCGGTATGCTTTTTCACCAAGGGGTGTCAAAGACAGGAATACTTCCTTCTCATTTTTTACTCCCCGGTGTTTTATGACCAGGCCCCGTTTTGCCAGTTTGGTCACCTGCTGGGAGGCTGCACCCGGGGTAATGCCGAGAATATCGGAAATTGCCCGGACATTAGATTCAGGATTGGCACCGATTGCCTGAATCAGGTGAATCTCTGATGGTGTCATCAGTTCATCAATCCCATAATTTCTGGGCAGTTTTTCTGATTCGCTTAATTTATTCATAAGACGCATCCAGACCTGGTACAGGTCACGGATGTTGTGATTATCTTCCATTTTGCTTAGTCACTATATGATTAAGTTAGTATATAATATATCTGCTAAAGAAATCCATAAGCACACAAATATGACTCAAAAAAAGGTATGCGAAAAAATCAGGACTGTTTCTCCCACCGGAGAAGATTCATCACCTGTGAGAGTGTCTTTCCCTGCCTGAGTTCCTGCCTGATACGAAGCTCCGTATTATATACTTCTTTGGCACGCCTTGCAATCTCATATGCCCTGGTTTTGGGGATGACAACCACACCGCTTTCATCGGCAATTATCCAGTCTCCGGGGCTTACCGTCTGACCACCACACTGGATTTCTGAACCAATCTCACCAAAACCCTTTGGTTCTCCGGCATTCGGGACCATGGCCGTGGACCAGAGGGGATACTGCATCTTTTTTATATCATCCACATCTCTGACCGCACCATCAATAATTACCCCTGTAACGCCCCGGTTCAGACAGGAGATGGTTGCAAGTTCTCCCCAGGGAGCAACATGTGTTCCCTTGTCATTATTAATAACGATGACATCACCGGGAGTTGCAGTATCAATGGCTTCCACCGGTTTTGCCCAGTCACCGGCAAATGTCTGCACCGTGACCGCCTTTCCAACCGCTTTTGTCCCTGAACAGAGAGGGATCATTCCGACCATTGCTCCTTTCCGGTGCATGGCATCAGAGACATTGGATGATGAAACATATCCGAGGATCTCACGGATCTCATCTTCACGGGAGATATCAGGCCCGGTATAGGGAACCGGTCGGTTCATGGCCTCTTTTATTCTGCGCGTAGAGCCGGTAACATCAGATGATCTGATGATCGAACCACCAACAATCACAATGGATGCCCCTGCAGATATTGCTCCGGGCGCTGTTTTTTCAGATATTCCGCCGGCAGCTGCGACAGGGATGCTCACCTCCCTGATGACTTTCATCAGAAGGTCAAGTGAGTCTGTCCCGGTCATCTGCTGGTCTATGCCGGTATGAGCACAGATATAATCAACGCCAAGCTGTTCTAGTTCGCCAGCCCGGACTGAAGGATGTGGAACCGAGATGAGATCTGCCATTATCTTCACCCCGTATTTTCGTGCTGCCCGGACCGACTCGGCAATGACAGAATTATCTGAAGCTCCAAGAACACAGACGATATCTGCCCCGGACTTGGCTGCCATCTCAACCTCGATGGCTCCGGTGTCTGCGGTCTTCATATCAGCAATTATCTGCCGGTCGGGAAATGCTGATTTTAATGCTGATACGGCTCGCATCCCTTCACTTTTAATGAGTGGGGTTCCAACTTCAAGCCAGTCAGCACCTCCCAGAACAGCTTCACCGGCTATGGTAATAGCTCGGTCAAGTTCAACCAGATCCAGCGCGACCTGGAGTACAGACCGGTTCATAGGTACACGTTACCGGTTTCTTGGATAATTGTTTTCCCTTTCGTGAGAAGATGTTCTGAAAAAAAGTCTGTCAGACCTCCCGGGGAAGATACTTAAATCTCTCTGGATTTATAGATCCTAGTACATACAGTCTGTACTGGCTGTCTTTGTGGGGGATGAACATGCAGTTCGCGCATTTTCGATATCTGTTAAGTCTTATATTATTGACCGGATTTCTATTTTCAGGTCTGATATCCGGTGTATATGCTGATGAACTATCTGAACCGTCAAATGGGGCCGGAGGGTCGGCACCGGCTCCGTATGTGCCAGGCGAAGTCATTGTCAAGTATAAGGACGGGACTGTTGCAGCACTCGCAGCAGAAGGATCAGGACCGGTTGCGTTAGAGGCGCTGGGAGCTGAGGTTGCCACCGATTTTTCTGCTGAAGGGCTGTCCAATTTACAGGCACTTGATATTTCAGGTCCGATGTCAGTGAAAGAAGCTATAAATGAGCTTGAAAGTTCGCCTTATGTCGCCTATGCAGAGCCGAATTACATCATCTCATTATCACTTCCGGAGACTGAGCCGGCAGGGGCGGATGATGTTGGAGCTCTGTCAGCCCTGGCATTCCCAAACGATCCCAAATTTTCCGATCAGTGGGGGCTTTCCAATACCGGTCAGACCGGGGGGACGAGCGGTGCTGATATCGGGGCCTCAAAAGCATGGGACGTTACCACCGGATCTGATACCATCGTGGTTGCAGTCATAGATACCGGGGTTGATTACACTCATCCGGATCTCGCGGCAAATATCTGGAAAAATCCTGGTGAGATTCCAAATAACGGGATAGATGATGACGGGAACGGGTATGTGGATGATGTTCAGGGATATGATTTCATCAACAATGACAATGACCCGATGGATGATAACGGTCATGGAACCCATTGTGCCGGAGTCATCGGAGCGATTGGAAATAACGGGGTAGGTATCGCTGGTGTTGCCTGGAAAGTTAAGATCATGCCTTTAAAGTTCCTCCGGGCTGATGGGAACGGAGATACTGCCGCATCACTGAATGCCATTGCCTATGCACGACGGATGGGAGCAGATGTCATCAGCTGTTCCTGGGGTGGAACGGCACGAAGTCAGGCACTTGGGGATGCAATCGCCTCAACCAATATCCTGTTCCCCTGTGCTGCAGGAAATGCAGGATCCAATAATGATATAACTGCCCATTATCCGTCCGGGTTTGATTCGCCCCAGATTATGTCTGTTGCAGCATCAGATGCCAAGGATGGCATACCATCATTCTCCAATTATGGTGCAACCACGGTAGATGTTGCAGCTCCGGGAGACTGGATCATGTCCACCTATCCAACATCGCTCGGCCATCAGTATGTCAAGATGAAAGGAACCTCGATGGCTACACCTCATGTAGCAGGTCTGGCTGCACTTCTGCTCTCAAAAAATCCATCCATGACTCCTGCAGCCCTCAAGGCAAAGATCATGGATACCGTTGATAAACTTCCTGCATTTACCGGGAAGACCGTCTCTGGTGGAAGAATTAATGTCAATACCGCTCTTGGGGGTGGTGGTTCATCATCAGGTGTTATAGCTCTCCCTGGTATGAGCCAGCCGCCCAAAGATCTGAATGGTGACGGGAAGTATGAGGATGTGAACGGGAATAGTCGTTCAGATTATTCGGACGTCGTGACCTTCTTTAAACAGATGGACTGGATCAGTAAAAATGAACCGGTTGCAGCATTTGACTTTTCAGGAAATAAGAGAATAGACTATACTGACGTGGTTAAGTTATTCCAGTCAATTTAGAATAATGGGATTATTCAATCCCTTATTTTTCTTCCGATGACCACCGGTTGGTAAAGAAGATCTCTTTTCCCGGTTTTTTGCTTGGAACTTTCACTTCTTTTGGGTACCCTGCCGGAATGAGTGATGTTAGTGAGTAGGGCTCAGGGATTTCCAGGAGTTTACAGATCTCTGCTCCGTATTCTTTTTTGTCTCCGGCAACCCAGCAGGTTCCGACACCATATGCCTGCAGACAGGTGATCATATTCATCGTTGCTGCACAGCAGTCTTCCAGGTAGTATTTCGCATTCTTATCCCCACAGGTGACAAAACAGGCTGCAGCGTCTGCGATAAACTTTCCATGATCGGTGATGCCGGCGATTTTTTGTAACAGGTCGCGGTCAGTTATCACACCGATAAGCCAGGGCTGCAGATTCATTGCTGTCGGAGCAAAACGACCACACTCAAGGGTTTCCTTGATAATTTCATCGCTCAGTGGTTTGTCAGTGTATGATCTGACGCTCCGCCGTGATTTGATAATCGTAACTCCAAGGTTCATACTATTCATTATTACTTCCCATCGAAGATAATTATCGGTCCTGATGGAACCCATCAGATCCTGATAGAAAACAAGGTTAGTCTGTCGTCCAGGACTCAATATTTCGTGTTTCCGGATCAAACACGATGCCGACTTTTATCTTCTGCCGGGGGTCTGAAAGGTACTTTTCTGCATATCCACGTTCTTCAATTTGATCAAGAGGAAGTTTCCTTCCCTTTTGCCCGATGCCCTTGACTTTGAATTCAAAGATCCAGATATATGATGGGGTTTTAACCGCCAGGTCTATTCGTCCTTTATTTGTCGTATCTTCCGGGATTACCTCGTATCCCAGACTTGCAATATACGAATACATCAGACTTGCCCAATACCCTTCGAATTTTGCAAGGGGATTTTTCCGGTACCAGTCATGGGGAATAGAGGCAAAGAACGATTGAAGGTGAGCGTGCAATCCATCCTCATCCCCGGTGTCCAGAATAGAAAACAGGATATTTCGATTGTCAGAGAGTGAATAGCCGGAGAGAGCCTCAGAGAACAGGAGGTTGAGAGATGTTCTGACCTCTTTATTTGGGTAGCCGAGTGTGCATCGAAATCCCCGGATGCCGTCAGATGACCAGGATCTGATGGTCAGATACCCGGTCTGAAATAACAGGGTATCAACCCGGATCTTTTCCGGATTAAATGATAGAAGTATCTCGTCACCTGAAATCATTCCGTCATACTCTGCCGGTAACCTGGGTTCATTCTGCCAGGTTTTAATGAGAAAAGAGGGTGTCCCGGTCTCGAACCAGTATGGTCTGAAGATCCCGGAATCAAAAAATAAAAGAATGTCAAAGGGATTATAGACCGATTCACCGGTCCAGCTGTACCCGTTGTACCATTCACGGACAAGGTCAGGATCACATTGGTCATACCAGGATGCGAAAACGGTCCTGATGTCCTCCTCTGTATATCCACAGATGGTGGAGTACCGGGAGTCAAGAGTTATATCCTGAAGATTGTTCAGACCGGAAAAGATACCGGTTTTGATAAATTTCGATACACCGGTGATAAAAACAAACCTGATATGAGAATCGAGTGGTTTAATTACTCCATAAAAGTCCCGTAAGATATCCCGCATCTCGGCTGCACAAGCAGGATCTTCCAGGGTATCAAGGATGGGTTTATCATACTCATCAACAAGGATAATGACCTGCTCTCCCGATTTTGCGTGTATCTCCCTGATTATTGATGAAAATCGTCCGCCAATCGATGTCTCAAAAGGTTCAAAATCCCAGGTTCTTGCCCAGGCAGAGACGAGCTCATGTATCTGTGTTTTCAACTCTGCTGGTGTCCGTGGAGATGAGAGTGACCAGTCAATCCGGAGGACCGGGTTCCTCTTATTCCAGTCCCACTTTGATTCCGGACTGTCCAGGAATAGTCCGGAAAAGAGATCCCGTTTCTGTGAAAAAGCCGCATCAAACGTATCGATAAGAAGACTTTTTCCAAACCGCCGGGGCCGTGAAAGGAAATAATATTTGCCTGATTGCACCAGTGAGTGAATCAGAGGTGTTTTATCAACATAGACATATCCCCCGGTTCTGATCTCAACAAAAGACTGGATACCAATCGGAAGTTTCAGGCGGGACATCTCTTTCACTACTATTCTATTGTCTGGTAAAATAAGTATTGATTTGGAGAGGAGGATACGCCTCTTTGACGTACCTTAGGTTCAGGATCTCCTGAGAACCA
>CAZEWE010000069.1:0-12444 GCA_964515765.1 uncultured Methanospirillum sp.
GTCTATTCAGGTTCATCCGAATAAAAATTCATTGTTTCGGTTCACATTCCCAATATAGTATAATGCAAAATTTCTGAAATAATTCAGAAATTTTGCTTATTCCTATGAAGTGCAATTCGAATGCACGTCCTGGAATAATCTTTTTTTCAAACCGATTATTCCAATACGTTTTGCTGGGCACTATAATCAAATAGAAACAACAAAAAACCTGATACTATGGTCCGGATCATACCCTCTCCCCGAATTATCCCTGCAGCAGGAACACCTCCGAAAAGAATAGAAGAATATGTGGGACGAATTGTATCCGGAACGCCAGAGGTCAGTATTGCACGGATGGTAAGCCCCCCCGGCTGGTCAGAGCCATATCAGACCCCGGAGTTTGATGAATATTCGGTTGTGCTATCCGGGACATTGCAGGTAGAGACTGATGGTCAGGTATTTGTGGTTCCATCCGGACAGGCGGTTCTGGTCACTGCAGGCTCACCGGTCAGGTACAGCACACCTGACGGAGCAGAATATATCGCCGTATGTCTTCCGGCTTTCTCCTCAGAACTTGCGCACCGGGCAGAAGAGGAGAGGAAAGAGCCTAAATCGGCACTCTCAACAGATGAACAGTATACAATTCATGCAGCCGGACCAGAAGAGACCGACCGGATTGAAAAACTCTGGGAACAACTCCGGGTCTGCATTATTTCCCGCAATGAGATGTTCGGAGGGCAGATGAGAAAGGTCAGGTTTTATGACCGGAAAAATGACCTCCTGCAAAAGAACGATGACCGGCTGATTCGGATCTTTTTTGCCATCGATACCCTGTCTGGTGATGATATCGGGTACTGTTTCTGTTCTGTAGCGCCCGGCTCCTTTGGAGAGATTGAGTCCATATTTGTATGCGATGAGGCCAGGAACCGGGGAATCGGGACAACGCTCATGGTCCATGCCCTTACCTGGATAAAGGAGGAAGGCGGCAGGGATATCCGGGTTCATGTGACGGTTGGAAATGAAGATGTGATACCCTTTTATCAGAAATTCGGTCTGCATCCACGACAGTATATCTTATCATATCCGGGGGAATTATGATTAACACAGGTCTCCTCCTCATTGATATCCAGAATGATTACTTTCCCGGTGGTGCCATGGAATGTCATGAGAGCCATAATGCAGGGAAAAAGGCCCGACTTTTATTGGATTTTGCCCGAACCCATGGGATTGAACCAATTCATATCAGGCATATTTCAACACGCCCGAATGCGACATTCTTTCTGCCTGGAACGAGAGGGGCAGAGATATCTGATCTGGTATCCCCAGTACCAGGAGAGAAGGTCGTAGAAAAACAGTATCCGAACAGTTTCAGGGAGACAGACCTTTATTCACATCTCCATGAAAAAGGGGTGAAAAACCTCATCATTGCCGGAATGATGAGTCACATGTGCATCGATGCGACAACACGGGCAGCAGCGGATCTCGGATTTACCTGCATTCTTGCTCATGATGCGTGTGCAACCCGTGACCTGACCTTCCAGGATATAACCGTGCCTGCTCCCCAGGTCCATGCTGCATATATGAGCTCCCTGTCAGGACTGTATGCCAGAGTCATCTCAACAGATGAGATTATCCGTGGCGGGCTTATCTAAAAAGGCACTTATGGAGCATACGATAAAAGATATGAAGTACGGAAGTAGTTATTTATGAATACCGTCCTTCTCATTCCCTATTTGGTTCTCAATATCGTCGCTTTTGCATTATTCGGATTTGATAAACACCGGGCAATGCGTGAAGAGTACCGGATATCTGAACGGAACCTGATCACCGTGGCCTTTTTCGGACCGTTTGGTGCGTATGCAGGAATGAGGATCTTCAGGCACAAGATTCGAAAACCGCTCTTCTCAGTCATGGTTCCGGTGTTCATCCTTATCCATGTAGGTATCTATGCCCTGCTTCTCTCCGGGTATCTCTCCGGTTGATGGCGGGTATGGTTTCGGCTGCCCGTATATAAACCTGCTACCAGAACTCTTTTCTTTTGTTCCGGCGAAAAAAATGTATGATTCGATCAACGGCATCGGTGGGTGTTTATTTACTGGCACTCTTATTTTTCTGTGCAGGGGGGTGTATTGCACAGGAAACCGGTTCAGAGATTACAAGTACCGGAACCATCACCTACATTGATCTTGAAGGGGGTTTTTATGGGTTTATTGCTTCAGACGGGACACAATATCTCCCATTGGACCTTCCGGATGAATATAAGCAGGATGGCCTGGCGGTAGATATTACCGGGGTCATTGATACTGATGTGATGACAATCCAGATGTGGGGCCAGCCGCTTCGGATTCTCTCAATATCAAAACATGAGGGGTTTACCGAGTCCGAAAGCTGGTATGAGGGAGATACTTCAGATCTGTCATCCGAAGAAGAGCTGGCGATGACAACCATGGTGCTCAAGTCCTCTGCTGCTCTTTCAGATGCATTGCAGGATTGTGATGCGGATATTGCTACTCATGCTGCCGATCTCAAGGGGAAGAATCTGCAAGGCACTGATGCAAAAGCCTATCTTGAGAAAGTAGCGGAGAGTAGCCCAGCCATATTTGAAGTCAGTCTTCTGGACCGCTCCGGCACGATACTGGCAGCATATCCTGAAGAATACAGCAGCAGTGTAGGGTCGAATGTCCGAAACCAGACAATGGTTGCCTCGATTATCCGCAATCCTGCCCCTGGTATGAGTGAGTATTTCGAGACAGTTGAAGGAGAATTTGCAGTAAGTATCATTCATCCGATCTACTCTTCATCGCTCTCTGTTACCGGATACCTGTCGGTGCTTCTCCATCCCGCTCTTCTGGTAGAGAGCTCATTCGATTCATTGACCAAAGGTTCGAACCTGAACATCCTGGTTCTTCAGCCTGATGGAACCATCATCGGGTATGAAGGTTCTCTGCCTGCCATGGTATCCGATCCATCGGCGATTCAGAAGATGGCTGACCTGGCATCATCACCGGTTGGAACCTATCCAGCCGGGTATGATATGCTCTCTCTTGGTGATGCAGTACCCTCCGGCAAGGACAAAACCCTGGTATACTGGGGCACGGTGTCCCTCCACAATACCCCCTGGAGAGTCATGGCTTTTTAAACCCCGTCTTTTTCTCTATTCTCTCTTCAATTTTTTTTCTGATTCATCATGTCAGAACACGAATTATTAACCTTCTTCCGGCGAATATGAAGAATAAGAATGAAGATCCGACCCTGGAGTAACCCGGTAAGTTTTATCCTCATAACATTGGTTTCTATCGTTATTGCCCGCGTTATTGAATATTTAATCCATGAATCAGGTCACTATGTTGCTGCCTGGATGGTTGGCACATCCATCAGTCCTGGTCCGGTTCAGGCCATTATCACAGCCCCGATACGTATCTCCCAGTTCCAGCCTGGCATATATGGGTTTTCTGAATCCTTCCAGTATGTCCCGTATCTGTCCGGCCTTACTGGTGGGTCTGCGTCCCTGATTGCCATCGGAGGTCTTATATTTAATGCCCTGGCAGCAGCTCTTTGTTTCTGGATATTCCTGAAGACACGGGGAATTAAGTATAAAAGTCTTGTAACACTTTGCCTCTGGGTGCTCATCTTCAACCTTGGTGCCCTGTTCTCCTATATACCGCTCCGGGTCTTCGAGGCCGCCGGGGATGTCGGGTATTTCCTCTCTTCCCTCTGGGTTCATCCGGTGATATTTCTCTTTCCAACCCTCATTCTTACCGTCGTCGGGCTGATCATCTACTTTTCAGTCATCCTTCCCCTCTATTGCATCTCCATTCCGGTGAAGAATAAAATTTTACGAGTCTTTCTCCTTCTCTGTTCGACGATCATCCTTCTCATGTATATGGTCGGCCCCATTCTTGCAGAGTTCCATGTATCTGATATTCTGACCTTACCTGAAATGACCAGTATCTTTCCGGTGATTGTAATCGGTCAATGTATCTTTCTTATTGCCCTTGTTCTGGTCGGCTTTTTACGGGTGAATTCTCTCCAGTCATCCCGATATTTAGGGGCAAAGAAGAAGAAAACATAAAATTCCTATTATTTATCGAAATTCATGCAATTCTGGTATGGTTCTTATGCGTGGGATCACTTTTTGGGTTCAGAGAATAATAGAACAGGGAGAAGATGTCTCATCAGAAGCAGATCATTACCCTTTCACTCCCCCCGGAGATTGTAAACCGGCTTAATCACTTTGCTACAGAGCAGCATGTGCCCATAGAAGATATTGCACGGGAGTTGCTCAGTCAGTCACTCAATATTAAAAAGCACGACATTACCCGGATTGTATCCCCTGAACGGAAAGGAGCCACCTCCCCAGCCGACCATGAGATTCTGCGTGAGATTATACACCGTCAGGATGAGGAAATTCTCTGGCTCCGGGAGCAGATTGCCCGCCTATCAACAATCACTCCAACGACCCATGTGATCAGGCATGAATACCCTGCTCTCATGCAGGACCCCCGCGAGAGCATCCAAAGGCCGGTGTTGCAGGAATCAAAACCCCCTGTCACCGAAGAGAAGGAGTCTGAAGGAAGTGCCATCCTCCCCGCTCATGTTTCCGTGGATGATGTCCAGTATTCGCTTCCAGAATCCGGAATTGAATCTGAAGACCTCATAACTTCAGGGTTTGCAGGACCGGAACGGGTTGGTGACCGGATGCTTCGTGACTCAATCGGTGGAGTCAGTGAGGAAGTAATGTATACGGTATCAGAAGCTGCAGCCATTGCCGGTGAAAGTGAATCAGTTCTCCTTGAATACATCACAGACGGATTTTTACCCGCGATACGGGATGGTAATGTGTGCCGGATCAGGGGGATTGATCTTCGCCGGTATATCATGAGCCGGTAATATCCCATACGATCCCAGGATCAGATTCGTCCCTTATCAGAAGGGAATAATAATCACTATCTATTTACCCTACCCGGTGGAAATACCGGTATGTCTCTTCCTGTACGGTATCTTCTGGCATGTGGAGCGATTCTCTGTGGACTTTTGATTCTGTCTTTTTCTGCAGCAGATGAGATCTCACAAAAGCCGGTCATCAATGTGAATACAACCTGTTCGCCGTTTATGGTTGATGACCCTGAGTTTGATTTTGAGCTCAAACGGACCCTTTCCAGTATGTACTCCGGAGGGTCTGATCTGGGTGAGGTCATTGCCACGGCATCCCGGATTAAACCCCTCAATTATGAGAACTGGTATACTGAATGGACAAAGACTGCAGACCATTTTAAAAATGTCGGTGATACTGCATATGAACAGGGCCACCTTGTTTCAGCGCATGATGCCTGGCTCCGTGCCCAGACCTATTACCGGACCGCAGAGTTCTTCCTTCATAGAAATCCTGACGACCCTCGGATTCTGACCTCATGGAAGAATAGTGTGGATACATTCAGGGCTGCCATGGAGCTTGACCCGGTTCACATGGAGATAGTGGAGATTCCCTATGAAGACACCACTCTCCCCGGATATTTCTACACCGCAGATGAGTCGGGTGAGAAAAAACCTCTTCTGATAATCCAGACCGGATATGATGGAACCCAGGAGGAACTCTACTCCAATGCCCTTGAAGGGGTGAAGAGAGGGTATAATGTGCTCACCTTTGAAGGCCCCGGACAAGGTGAGGTTATCAGGGTTCAGAAGATCCCCTTCCGGTATGACTGGGAGAAGGTAGTAGGACCGGTCCTTGACTACGCAACGAAAAGACCGGATGTTGATTCAGAACGGATCGGTATCTGGGGGATCAGTATGGGAGGGTATTTCGTCCCCCGGGCTGCTGCGTTTGATAACCGGATTCATGCTGTCATTGCCGACAGTGCCATCTACGATATGGCAAACGAACAGGTTAATCAGTTCAGAATGGGATTCCCTGACCCGCAGAATGTAACCCGTGCGGATGTGTTTGACTTCATCAGGGAGAATAAGGACTATATCAATGAAGATATGTATGCCCGGATGAATAATTCGACCAGCATGGACTGGACCATGACCCAGGGAATGTATGTCTTTGATGTCCCGACCCCTGCGGATGTGATGCTCATCTATGAACCATACACCCTTGAAGGAGTCATTGAGAAGATAACGGCACCGACCCTGGTCTGCGACGGGGCAAGTGATTCAAAGATTGGCGGTCAGGCACAGACATTTTATGAGGCTTTGAAAAGCCCGAAGACCTACCTGGTATTCACCGACGAGTTTTGTGCCGGTGAGCACTGTCAGCTGGGTGCATCAGGTATTTCATATCAGGAAAAATTTGACTGGCTTGATGACCAGTTACAACCCTGATTTTTATTTCCAGATAACCTGAAGAGCGTTCCGCTTTGGTATCTGGGTAAAGGTATACTTCGGATATCCGATCATCATCCCGTACATCGGTACATGATCTGCCGGAAGTCCGAGCCCTGCAACAAGGTCTGGTGAATCATTCCAGGCAATCTGGACGATCCCTGCCCAGCAGGTTCCAAGGCCAAGAGCCGGTGCTGCAAGGTCAACATGGGTAAGGGCGATAATTGCATCAATAAACCCGATTGGATTCTGCTTGTGAGCATAGGCAACCATCAGGTGAGGAGCACCATGACAGATATGGTCCTCTCCCCGTTCCCATGCGTCGATGATCATCGGAAGGATCGGTTTGAGCGGGTGTGCGATGTCGGTCTGCATCAGTTTACAGGCCCATTCCACGGCACCGGCAACAATTTTCTTTACTTCTTCAGGGTTTTCGATGACCAGCCATCTGACTGACTGTCCATTCATGCCGGTCGGGGCATATCTGACCACGTCAAGAAGGGTATGCAGAGTCTCCCGTGGGACCGGGGTTTCTTTATAACTCCTGACCGAACGCCTGACCATCATCAGCCTGCTGAGATCGCCAAATGATGGAATCGAATCCGATGCACAGGACGGAATCGGTCCAGCGCCTTCATAGTCAACAGTAATTGCCCCCTGGGGGCAGACTGCACTGCAATGGCCGCACTTGCTGCAGAAAGGTATCATTTCAGGGTTGGCAGATGCTACCTTTTCCCCTTCTTTCATTTCAAGGATACAATAGGGGCAGAGGGACATGCAGATTTTACATCCGTTACATTTTGCCGGGTCAATAGTGATTGTGGTCATATGAATCCTACCATGGTATTAACTGACTATTCATTCTTTCAACCGGGGGTCAATTTATGATGAGATACGGTTTGACAACGGTTCTCCCCCGACACCGATGGCATCAAGCGGATATTCCTTTATCAGAACAATAAACGACTGCTCCGGGATGCTTGTGATTTGTGCAGCTGTAGTGGTGAGTGCTTGTATGAGTTTCTGCTTCTTTTCCGGGGTGCTTGGCCCCATTTCAATAGAAATTACTGGCATGGTTGTCTCCTGGTTCATCTGGGCAATCAGAAACTAAAAGAGCAATTGTCTTCTTTTTCGAATGATTGCCCCTGATTTCTCATTACTATACTATTGGTAGTAATTATATTATAAATAATTGCATTCTAATCAATAGTAAAACACCATCCATGAATGATAAAGGTCCGTATCATTGTCCGGTTGAGGCAGCCCTGGCCGTTATTGGCGGTAAGTGGAAGGCACTCATCATCTGGCAGTTAAAAGGAGGGAGACTTCGGTTTACCCAATTGATGGATAAGTTGCCGATGGTATCACCCCGGATGCTCACAAAGCAACTTCGGGAACTGGAAGACGACGGCGTAATTACCCGGACTATCTATCCGGAGGTCCCTCCACGGGTTGAATACTCTCTTACGGATCTTGGGACCTCTGTCATTCCCGTGCTTGAGTCGCTCTGTGCCTGGGGATCAGAATACCTGCTTCATAACGGATGCCCTCTCCCGGAAAAAAAGTGTCAGGGTGAGTCTTCCCCCTGATCCTGTGCTGGTTATCAGAGTGATATGGGGATAGTTTTCGTCTTACTGAATGGGATCTCCGGAGCCAGTCCAAAGAAGGATGGCTGTGCAATACCCTCTACCTGAATTGTTATCTCACCTTGTATCAGGACCTGAAATCCTGCTTTGATAAGGTCAGCATTCTTTGCCGATACCGGAAGCAGAACCGTGCTTTCACCGGTTGCAATATTCACATTCTCCGATTCAACATGACTGAGTGGTTCCCAGTTGTTGTCTTTCAGATATGAGACATTGGCTGTGATTTTTTGAAACATGACTCCGAACGCATTCGGATTGTTCATGTTTAACGTCACGTCCAGGCCTAGATCGGTGGCATTGATGTATGCCAGTTCAACCGACCCGACGGTTATTGTCGGCTCCTGAAAAAGAGCACTGCATCCGCAGAGAAATATGGTTGCTATAAGGATTCCGGGCAGCAGGACGGTATAAGCTTCTCTCATCTCTCTTCTCCGGAATGGGTATTGGGTTTTCGAGATAATGAATGATATGATCTGATGATTCGACCAGGGTGGGAAATATGAGGGAGAAGAGAGCATAGTGTATCAACATTTGTCCTATCCCCGGGACCGGTGAAAAATTACCCCATTCATTTAATCATGAAGTTTATCGTACTTATCCTGACCATATTGTTCTGTACATCTGTTCTTTCGGTATCTGCTGTGGAGAGTGACCCCGCTGATGCATCTTTATCTCCAGACATTGCAGATCAGTCTGCTCTGGACAACAAGACTCCGGCGGATCGAGATATGGATGCGATGATTCATCTGCTCGAGGAATCCGGGGTTGATATCTCTTATGGGGAGGAGGGAGATATCTTTTCCATGGTCGATGAGTCACTGACCCGGATAATAACTTCGCTTGCATCCGGCAATGTGGAAGGGTTTATGGATATCCCGCTCATCCGGGAGACGCTTGACTATTTTGGGCTTTCAGAGAATGAGATTGTCATCAGTCCGGACGAGACATCAGCCCGGATGCAGGCCATCGATATGTATGAGCGAAAATATGAATCCAAAACAGGCGTGTGACTGGAAAAATGCTCACTCTTTCATACTGATCGGTTATCACTGCCCTTTTTACCTTACTCTGATACCATTTTTCAGGAACAAATAAATTCCGGAACTTATAATCTCCTTTTTATATGTTCGGTGGAATTATGGGAATTCATGCGAAACGCTCTACATCCTATGGGCTAAACCAGTTCCTTCTGACGATTCTGATCCTGATCCTGTTCTCCTGTTCTGCCCAGGCAGCAGTCTCCGAAGAGCAAATTATCTTTAATGGGCCATTTTTTGAAAATTTCGGACAGGGGTTTACAAACTGGACTGGTGATTCTGCACCTCCGGGCGGCACCATGCTGCTCAAGGGAAGTCTGTCTGCCCTTCCAGATGAGGTGGCCCCCGGCGATGAGGTTGAATTTACCCTGAACCTGGACGTCTCTGCGATGACTATCTCCGGAAAAGATGGAGCAGTGCTGAAGAACACCGAAGATAGGGCCTGGTCTCTTGATACTGTCAAACTTCTGGGTGAGCGGATAAATTTCACTGTAATCCCTGATTCTGAACTGCTTGGAATCGGAATCGGCTCACAGGTCCCAGGTCTCATCTTACGAAGCACAAAGAGGACGGTAATAGTTCCGATTCCTGAAACTGTACAGCCCGGCCAGTACTCTGTCCGGGCCAGTATTGTGGGGTCTGACATGCGGACAAGTCCGGTGAATATCACAGTCCTGAACGGATCACAGCAGATATCGGAAGATGACCTGAATGAGACTGTTGACATTCCTCCCACTCCGGAGATCACTCCTGCTACAGAGCCGACTCCGGATCAGACCGGGGAAGAGCCGGTATCTGATCCCCGGTTTGCCGGAATGAGTGAGAAGATCGTCAATGAGCGGGGTATTCATGTCACCAGCATCTATCCGTATTCTGGTGGGGCTGGCAATACCATGGGAATCAAGATTTATGGGGATCATTTTTCGTCCCCGGTATATGTAACCCTGGTCAAGGACAATGTCGGTATTGAAGCCTACAACTATTGCTTTACTGAAAACCAGAAGTATGGCGTCGTAATGATTGACATTCCCGAAGATGCTGAGCAGGGAACCTGGAGCCTTGTTATAACCACGAAGACAGGAAAGGCAACCATTCCATTTGAGATCACATCAAAACAGATTCCGCCGGTTATCATATCTGTTGAAGCTCCGGTTCTCACCCCTGACAAAGCCAGCGATGTGACCATAACCGGAAGAGAGTTCATGGAGCCTTGTGAAGTTCTCCTTGCCGGAGATAGTCTTACCTGGTTCTCATATCAACCAAAGCCGGTCCTGACCCATAATACCATGAAGATACGGGTGAAGATCGATGCTCCACTATCAGACGAGGTGAAATCAGGGAAAATGGATCTCTGTGTTCTGAATAATGACGGAGTTTCATCTGTATACAAGAAAGCAATAGCGTTTACAGTTGAATCACAACCCTAATCTTTTTTATCTGACACCTGAAATTTTGTATACTTCCAGTAGACTACTTTGAATTATATACATAGATCGGACTTCTGAATTTTCAACTGTTATTTGAAATTGTATACTGATGGGTATTGTATCATCGGCTGTTCATATGTCCGCTATCAGGAGGATGAGACGATTATTACTTATGATCTCGAACAGATTATCCGATCATGTCTGAATCCTGTCTGAAAAGAAACCCCTGTCTCTATTTTTTGAGTGCCTGAACAGCCGTCCCAACAATGATGGTGATTATGCCGGCAATCGTCAGCATTACTCCCGGAAAAACATTGGAATGAAACAAGGAGATCATATACCTGGATACTTCCATCAGTACCGATATACCATGCGGCTTTCAGGGACATCCGTGACTGGGCTGTATAACTGAGTTCCCGGGGAATAATCTCCTGGTAAATCGGGTTTGCTATCGCCAGAGCCCCACTCCTTTCCTGGGTAATGAGACCAAGATCAACAAGGTACGAGATATCATCCGGTTTCAGGTTCTGTATACATCTCACCGGTGAGTATCGGTTCGATAATTTTCCGGCTCCCGTTACAAAAACAAATCTAATATGACTATCAAATAAAGAGTAAATGTAAGTCATCAATTTTTTGAAAATCGTTATCAAATGTCGCTAACGCTGAGATATTATGTTCCATGCATGTAGTCAAAATTAACGCATCACCAGATAAGAGATGATATTTGTCTGCCATTTGAGATATCATCTGGATGTTTGTACTGTCTGCACAAAAAGAAAAATCATTGACTAATAAATTTAGACGATCAATAAAATCCGAAATATTTCTATATCCGTTTTTATGAATATGTTTACGTAATGCAGCGATTGATTCTATTTCGAATCTCTCACGGAGCAATATTTTTGTTCCTACATACATTGCCTCGTGATAAATCAAAGGAGAAATAATCAACCGATATTCAGTGGTTTGTATAAAATTACGGACGAAATCGGAGTCTGGGCATTCAATTATTGCAGGTATGAGAATAGAAGTGTCTATAAAGGCATCCATGATTCATCCCGTATAGATCTGATATATTCTCGGCTGATTGGATTCTTCACCTTGATCGTATCGAAGGGTAATTTTCTCTCTATATGGACTATAACTCGTTCACCGTCTTTTAAGTCGAGAGGTTCGACCGGTTTTAGCACATTTCCAATAAAAACACACTCTATTGTTTCAGCCATAATATCAATAATTAAATTGACTGATGAGGGTAAAATTCAACCGCCTCTTTAATCAGTAATCAGACATTTCTTACAATGATGTTTTTTTCCCGAGTAAATCCGGGAGTCACTGAAATTACGGACTCCACAGAGGATGACAGATAAGGGTAAATGAACTGGTCGTGTGTCATATCCTGTCCGACACTAACGAAACACTGACATCTGAGTGTCACGAAGATGAGTATAAATCTCATCATTGAAAAGAATCAGTGGTTTTTCAGAGAAAATTCCTCTTGTTTGTTCCTGGGTATTAACTTGAAACTGATATTTTCTGACATATCCTCCTCCTGCCAGACTATCCGTTTGTTGCTTGGTTTGATGTTGCTTCATATTATGATACCATCTCACATGACATCCTACTAAATCAGGTTACGTTGTCCGGCTGCCCCCTCCCTCTCATGGATATTGTAAGAAAGTACCTTGCTCTGCCTGATACGGAAAACACCGGTGTCGGACTCTCAGCCGGGGGATCGCTCTCATCCCTGCTCGGAGCATTGTATCTCTCCCCTATTGATGCTGCGTTTGACGCGATGGGCGATGGTACCCTGTACCGCAGATATATGGATGATTTTGTCATTCTTACCAGAACAAGGAGACAGCTCATATCGGCTATCAAAACGGTCCACCACATCTATGCAGACCTGAACCAGACCCTCCATCAGAAGAAACGGTTCATCGGCAGGACGATACGGGGGTTTGACTTATGAAACCCCTGTCTCTATTTTTTGAGTGCCTGAACAGCCGTCCCAACAATGATGGT
>CAZEWE010000070.1:0-12247 GCA_964515765.1 uncultured Methanospirillum sp.
TATACGGGATTATGACCAGAGATGTCGTCAGAAAGGCACGGCTCTCCGGGGAGAGAACAGAAGATATTGAATCACTCCTCTCCTCGATGGAGGCGGACAGAAATATCGCTTCTTCAGATGTTCTGGTCGATATGGCACATCTGGTAATGCTGACCAGACAGCAGATCGTACATGAGGACCATGCAAAGACCCTGATGCAGGAACTTTTATGCATGTACGAATCCGGTGTGCCCACAGAGGCGTTTGATCCCTCGTATGAAGATATCCATGCAGGGATTGAGACCGTCCTTACCAGAAAGACCGGTGGTGATGTCGGTGGGCGGCTTCATATCGGCCGGTCACGAAATGACGAGGTTGCTACCTGCCTTCGGATCAGGACGCGGGATATTATCCTGGACCAGCTTGAAGCGCTCACCAGGCTCCGGTCAGTTCTGCTCTCCGTAGCAGAGGACCATATCACAACAGTCATGCCTGGATTTACCCATCTGCAGCATGCCCAGCCGGTAACGCTTGCTCACCATCTGCTCGCGTATGAACAGATGTTCTCCCGGGATTTTGACCGGCTGTTTGATGCATTGCGCCGGGTGAACTGCTCCCCGCTCGGATCAGCAGCCCTTGCTTCAACCGGATATCCGCTTGACCGGCCCTTTACGGCAGACCTGCTGGGGTTTGACAGGATTCTGGTAAATTCGATGGATGCCGTTGCATCACGTGATTTTGCAGAGGAGACCCTGGCATGTGACACCATGCTCCTGACCAATATCTCCCGGTTCTGTGAGGAACTCATCATCTGGAGCTCGGCATTTGTTCAGTTTGTGAACCTTGATGACCGGTACTGTTCAACCAGCTCAATTATGCCGCAGAAGAAAAACCCGGATGTTGCAGAGATACTCAGATCCAGGGCCGGGACGATTCTGGGGTCATTTGTATCAGCTATCACAATCGTCAAAGGACTTCCGATGGCATACAACCGTGACCTGCAGGATCTGAATCCCCACCTCTGGCGTGGGATTACCGGAGTCAGACGCGATATTGATCTTCTTGCCGGAATGGTAGAATCTGCAGAATTCAACCGGGAGCGGATGGCAGAAGAAGCAGGAAGAGGGGGGACGACAACAACCGAACTTGCAGACACGCTGGTCAGGGAATTTAATATTCCTTTCAGAACTGCTCATCATATTGTTGGGAAGGCAGTAAAGGAGGGATCTCTTGATCTTGAAACCCTTGACCAGGGGGCGGAGGAGTTCCATGGAAAAACCCTCTCTTCCCTTGGAGTCACAAAGGAAAAGATTGAATCAGCCCTGTCAGTCAGTACATCCCTCTCAGTCAGGAAGCTGCCTGGCGGACCAGCTCCTGATGCAGTGCAGGATGCCCTGATTGATCGCCGAACAGAACTTGAAAAAGATATTGAACTGATATGCAGCAAAAAATCGCAGATATCAGCATCATTACATGAACTCCTCTCACTGGCACGGAGAATTGCACAATTATGAGTACTACACTTGAAACCGGAGATCTTGTCAAATGCACATTGCAGGGTTGTTCCTGTGAAGGGACATATATTGCAACACGGGATGGTATGGCAACCGTCAAGCTGACCTCAGGATACAATATAGGAGTCCCGGAAGAAAACCTCATGAAAACCGGCAGCTCTGAAATGGCAGAGCCACATGCTTCCGAGGTTACCCAGGATACCACACTACCGAAGATCTCGATCGTCTCCACCGGGGGAACAATAGCAAGTAAAATAGATTACCGGACAGGGGCCGTCACCAGTCAGTTTCGGGCGACAGATATCCTGAATGCTATCCCGGGTCTTGCAACCCTGGCCCAGTTCAGTGCGGTCCAGCTCTGCAATATCCTCTCAGAAAACATGACACCTGCCATCTGGCAGCAGCTTGCCCGTGCAATATTTGGTGAAATAAAAGCCGGTGCACAGGGTGTTCTGGTAACTCACGGAACCGATACCATGGCATACAGTGCCGCTGCCATCCGTTTCATGGTGAAAACTCCGGTCCCGGTTGTCTTTGTCGGTTCCCAGCGATCAGCCGACCGTCCTAGCAGTGATAATGTCATGAATGGCATGTGTGCTGCAAAGACTGCCCTGTCAGACCTGGGAGAAGTTGTGGTTGTGATGCATGGAACAACCAGCGATGACGCCTGCGCCATTCACCGGGGAACACGGGTCAGAAAGATGCATACGTCAAGGCGGGATGCATTTCAGACTATTGGAGATGGTGTAATCGGTTCAGTCACCTATCCTTCACTTGAGGTATCACTCGCTTCCCATGCGGTGAAGAGAGGAAGCTGCGAGCCTGAACTGAAAGATACCCTTGAAGAAAAATGTGCCATTGTCTGGTATTATCCAGGGATGGACCCTGCTGTTCTTTCCGCATGGAACGGGTACAAGGGAATTGTGCTTGCCGGGACCGGGCTGGGACATGCCGGAACAGATGTGATTGCACGAATCAGGGAGATGTCAGCAGCAGGAACAACCTTTGTCATGACATCCCAATGTCTGAACGGGCGTGTCTGTGACCGGGTCTATGATACCGGTAGAGACCTGCTTGCAGCCGGAGTCATCGAGGGAGAGGATATGCTTCCTGAAGTTGCCCTGGTCAAACTTATGTGGGTGCTCGGAAACAGCAGCAGTCTCGCGGAGGCACGGATGATGATGACGCAGAATCTGGCCGGTGAGATAAACCGGAGGTCGTCAGTATGACAGAAGACTATCAGGCACTCGGGCTGATTGCCGGCATTGAGATACACCAGCAGCTGAACACGAGAGAAAAACTCTTCTGCCGGTGTCCGACGACTATCCGAGAGGCTGAAGAGTCAAATGGGGAGTTTTTCAGGTACCTCCGGGCAACAAAGAGTGAGATGGGAGAACTAGACCGGGCCGCTGAGGAAGAGATGATGCAGGTCAGACAGTTCCGGTACCTGACCTATGACACAACCTGTCTTGTTGAGAATGATGAGGAGCCACCGGCACCGCTCAATGAGGAGGCTCTTGACATCGTTCTCACCATTGCAAAAGTCTGCGGGATGACACCGGTCCCGGAGATCCATACCATGCGAAAACTGGTCATTGATGGATCAAACACGAGCGGGTTTCAGCGGACAGCCCTTGTTGCGATGAATGGTCTGCTGCCGGGTGGGGCTGAGATCGAGACCGTCTGTCTTGAAGAAGAAGCGGCCCAGAGGATTGAAGACACGTTCTTCTCGCTCGACCGTCTGGGTATACCCCTCATTGAGATCACAACGAGTCCCTGTATGCACACACCGGAAGCAGTCCAGGAGACAGCAGCACAGATCGGCATGATCCTCCGGTCAACCGGGAAGGTAAAACGCGGTCTTGGCACCATCAGGCAGGACATCAATATCTCTATCCGGGAGGGGGCCAGGGTTGAGATCAAAGGAGTGCAGGAACTTGATCTCATCGCTGAGGTTGTCAGGAGAGAAGTACGCAGGCAGGTTTCACTCCTTGAGATCAGAGAGGAACTCAAAAAACGCGGAGCATCTGTTGAGAAGAATCCGGTTGATGTAACGTCGCTCTTCACCGAGAGCAAGAGCAGGGTCCTGAAATCAGCACCGAAGATCCTAGCCATCAGACTCAACAAGTTTGCAGGTCTTGTGGGCCGGGAGATTCAGCCAGGTCGGCGCCTAGGGAGTGAGATGTCAGATTACGCAAAGAAGTGCGGAGTCGGAGGGCTCTTCCATACTGATGAACTGCCCGCATACGGCGTCACCGAAGAAGAAGTCACATCCCTCAAGAACGCTCTTGATGCATCACCGGACGACTGCGTCATTATTGTGGCTGATAAACCACAGCGATGCCAGTGTGCCATGCAGCAGATCATCAGAAGAGCGGAGATGGCATTTGAGGGAGTCCCAAAAGAGACCAGGAAGATGCTTGAAGAAGGCTCAACGGCATATATGAGACCACTGCCTGGGGCTGCCCGCATGTATCCGGAGACAGATGTGTTTCAGGTACGGGTGACTCCGGAACGGTTTGCATCCGTTGAAATTCCTGAGATGATTGATGATACCATCGCACGATACATGCAGGAGTTCGGCCTTACACGGGAAGTTGCACGACAGATGGCGTACTCAGAGCGGAGAAGTGCTTTTGAAGAGGCAATCAATTCAGGAGTGAAACCAGCTCTTGCTGAACGGGCATTTAATTCTACGCTCAGGGAACTGAGCCGGGAAGGAGCACAGGTTCAGCGTATCGATGATGAGGATATCAAACAGGTCCTCACTCTCATAAATACCGGAGAGGTAGCCAAAGAGGCATTATCACCCATCCTGACCGCTCTGGCAGAAGGGAAGACTCCGACAGAGGCATGTGAACTTGCAGCTCCAAAGGTGTCTGAAGAAGAACTTACTGCTATCATTAACCAAATTGTTGCTGAGCGTGCTGATTTTATCAAAGAGCGCGGGAATGCGGCAACCGGCCCGGTAATGGGCATTGTGATGAAAGAAGTGCGGGGATCGGTTGATGGGAAGATCGTAAACCAGATTCTCCGCGAGGCCATCTCTCAGGTACTCAAAAATGCCTGAAAGATGGGCTCATGTTAGACAATGTTTAATTGATGATAACGGGCAATAGTACAGGCATTCGCGAGGTGCAATTATGGGCAAGACAGGAACCACGGAATGGATGCAGATAAAGGGAAGCAAAGGCCAGATTCGCCTTGTTCCAAAGAAAGAAGGACAAACAAAGAAGCCAGGACCAAACCAGCGGTTTAAGGCACAGACCACCATTAAGAGAATGGAACGGGCTGCCGGCCGTGGTGGAAGAGGTCGTGGTGGAGAGATGCGTGGCGGAAGCAGAGGCGGTTCGGGTGGTCGAGGCGGACGCGGTGGCAGAGGAGGAGCCGGACAGACTCAGGCACTCCGCACCATGGCAGCCCGAAGAAGAATGGGACGCCCGAAAGTATCCATGCTTGGCCAGAAACAGCGCTCGAAATAATCAAATAGCCTTTCACTCTTTTTTCGGCCATGAATCATCCAACGATGGATATGCTCTGCATGTCGTCCTGGATGTCATGGGTTTTCGTTGGACCGGGATTAATCAATTACCTGAAACAGGTATTGATAAAGCGGCCTCTTCTCTCCGGATGGACATTAATTATAATGCGTATGGTCAGTACGTACTATGGACAAGAAAGGTGCTGTTTCCGCGTATCAGTATGGTGAGCGGGCAAAATCAGAATTAATCATCGCATCACAACTGATTACCGTGTTATCCGGTCTGAAGGATGCAGAACGCACCGGTGGGAGAAAGATCGTTCTCCAGTGCCTTGAATCTGTACGAATTGAACTGCAGTTTGCACTCAGAGCAACAAATAATACAGAATTTCAAAAATCAGTTGATAACCTGAACCAGGCCATCAGTCTGGTTGAAAGCAATGATTTTGATCAGTCGATAAAAAGCATCGGATCCGCAATTACCCATGCCACAACGGTTGCAATGCTTGCATGGCAGGAACTCGAAAAACATGAATTTGTCTGAACTTAATCGTTTTTTAGCAGGACGAACATCAGTCAGACAGTATCTCTCTGAACCTGTTGATGATTCCATCATCGAGGAGATCCTTCTCTCTACCCGCTCTGCTCCTTCAGCAGGAAACCTTGAGTCATGGGATGTCATTGTGGTAACAGATGAGGGAACACGGGAACTTCTGGCTGATGCAGCATTCCAGCAGGAACATGTTTCAGCTGCCCCGGTCGTCTTTGTAATCTGTGCCAATTATGTGCGATCCATGTCCCGGTACAGTGAGCGGGGCATTCTCTATGCGATGCAGGATGCAACAATCGCAGGAACATACCTGATGATGGCAATCCATGCCTCAGGGCTTGGATCCTGCTGGACCGGAGCATTTGATGATGAGATGGTTCGTGAAATACTGGACATCCCCGGACACATACGACCTGTAACACTCCTCACCGCCGGATATACCCGGGAAATTGTTCCATCCCCCCAGCGGATGGAGACTGGTGAACACGTTCATTACGGATACTGGTAACCCCAAAAAATTGAAGGAATTAGAATGCCTGATTATCTAGTTGTATTGGAATCTGCCTGGACTATTCGTGATGCTGATTCTGTCGATGACGCCATCAGTATTGCGATTAGCGAAGCTGGAAAAAGACTGAACCCAACTGCGAAATTTGTTGAGGTTGAAGCAGGAATTCTTTCATGTCCCTATTGTGAGGAAGAACTTCCGTGCACGCTGATTGTTGCAAGAACCGCCCTTGTCGGAGTAAAAATGGAGATGAAAGTATACAAGGCGGATTCTGAAGAGCATGCACGAAGGATTGCACTTTCAACCATTGGGAAAGCCTTGCGGGACATACCTCTTGAGATTATCGAGGTTGAAGAGTTGTGATCTCCGTAGTCGGTCATACTGCTGTTGATCATATCTGCAGGGTATCCCACCTCCCCGGTCCGAATGCCTCAGCATCAATACTGGACCGGACAATTGCATTTGGTGGGGGGGCTGCAAATATTGCCGTAGGTATTGCGCTCCTCGGAGGGGAGGTTTCCCTTATTAGTGCTGTCGGCGGAGATTTTGCCGGGAGTGCGTATGATGCCAGGATGAAAGAACTAGCTATTGAGCAGCAGTTCTTTGTCGCACCCGAAAAACATACTGCTACTGCGTTTATGTTCACCGGTCCACAAGGGGATCAGATGACCTATTTTGAGTGGGGGGCCTCATTCCTTTTTGAGACCGAAAAAGCCCCCTCACTTCCCTTTGTGCATATGGCGACAGCTGATCCGGGATTTAATGTGCAGGTTGCAAAACAGTCCGGGTTCGCATCATTTGATCCAGGGCAGGATCTTCACCGGTACACGGCGGATCATCTGAACATAATTCTGGATTCAATTGATCTTCTCATCGCAAATCATCATGAGTATGCCGGCATGTGCAAAACCCTGGGAATAGATCGTGACGAACTGATATCCCGGGTCCCGATGGCAATAGAGACCAGGAGCGGAGACGGCGCAGTGCTCTATGACCAGGGAAAAGAGTATTTCATTCCTGCAGTGAAGGTTCCCTGTGTTGATCCGACCGGTGCCGGCGATGCATTCAGGGCAGGATTCCTTACCGCGTATGCTGCCGGATATTCGTCCGAACACGCCTGCAGAATCGGAGGGGTAACCGCTTCATTTGTTGTGGAGACCTGCGGGTGTCAGACCGGGCTTCCTGACTGGCAGACCATGGTCAGACGGTATGAAGAAAAGTTTGGTGCATTCCCCTCCCATGGTCCAAAAAGGGCATAAATTATAGGTTCACAGGCATGGATACCGTACCCGGCAGCGCAGTCAGAATGGAAAGGATGTCCAGATACATCTTTACCGCACCACGGTGGCCCGCATCACTCGGCATCCTGATAATTCTCGGCCTGCTTCTGGAAGTACTCTCCAGAAGACTTGATCCATCTTACGAATGGTTTGGTATCCTGGGGTTCATTGTTCCGGGAGTTATCGCGTTTCTGCTGACACGGCCCCTGATTGTGATGCTCAACCGTCAGATGACCTGGAACCGGGGGGCACTTTTAGCGGTTTCATGCACACTCTTTTCATGCCTGATAACCCTCATCGGCCTCATTTTTCTGCAGGATCTTCTGGACCTGTGTTATGCCATATCGTTAGGATTTATCTTTGGAGTCAGGCTTCTGGTTCTCGTCTCGATTGCAGATTACCGGACATCGCGGATGATCATCCCGGCATCAATTCAGAGCATTGCCGGATGGCTCTGTGTCCTGCTCATCCTTCCGGATCCCTTCCCGGTCCTTGCCCCGGTCCTGATGATCTTCTTTGGAACCGGGTTTACCATCCTGATATGGCTGATTGATCGCCCATTATACCGGGCATTTCACATTCGTGGCCTGAAATTTCTCAATGCATTCATTGCCCATCTCACTGACGGGGACAAGGGAATGGAGGAATTTTTCAGGGATATCGGACAGGAGGCATGGATCCCTCAGGTAAGTATTTTCTTCAGACGTGAAGGGAAAAAGGACCTGATTCTCACGATTCCCAATGTGCATCCCGGACCGATGGGAGAGATTGGGGGAGGAAACCTTCCTTCAATTCTGAGAAACCGGTTTGATGAAGAGATGATGGTTGCGCATGGATGTGCGACCCATGATTACAACCTGGTATCTGAAGGCGAGATTGACAAAATTGTTGATGCCGTCAATGAAACACGGACATCATTGCACTGGCATGACACAGCAGGAAAACCTGGGAGGATTTCGGTAGGAACAGTGTCACTCCTCTACCAGCGAATCGGAGATGCCCTGCTGATGGTCAGTACCCGCTCGCCGGATAAGACCGAAGATATTGATTTTGGAATCGGGCACGCCATCATCTGTGAAGGGCATAAAATCACCCCGCATATCGGATTTATTGATGCTCATAACTGTCTTGGTGATGAGATTGATGTCATTCTCCCAGGAACCCGGACGGCACATGAATACTTCACCGCTGCTTCAGAGGCAATGGACCGGTGGGAGATTGAACCGCTGTACCCCTTACAGGCAGGATATGCACATCTTCCCCTGCCATATACCAGAGAGGAAGGCATCGGAGACATTGGTCTGCAGGTTCTGGTTACAGAAACCGGTGGGATGACGGCCGCATATATCCTCATTGACGGGAACAATATGGCTCAGGGAGTGAGGGAGTACATCAGGGATGAAGTCCGTGCCCTGGTCGATGAGGCTGAGGTGATGACCACCGACACGCATGTCGTGAATACTATCAGTGGCAAAAACCCGGTCGGACTTCAGATATCTCCTGATGACCTGGTACTTCATGTTCTTGATGGTGTTGAACAGGCTCTCGCAGATCGCTCAGAGGCAAAGGCTGCCGGAAGCTCTGCAACCTGTAACGGAGTCATCATCTTCGGATCTGATTCAATTGCCCAGCTCGCAAGTATTGTAAATACCATTCTTGTATACGTGGTTCCCATTAGTGCCGGTATGCTGCTTCTGGCAGTTGTCTTATCAGTTATCGCATACATGGTTATTACCTGATAAACCGGAAACATGAAAGAAACTGATTCAATCGAAGAATGAAAACCCAATATCCAGGAGGAGATTATGTCATATCAGACCCCGTATGAAATCATTGCAAAAGGTGCTGAATCCGGAAAATACCGGATGTCACTTTCAGGATGGAATATTCTGCTCAGGGGAGGAATGGCCGGGGCATATATCGCCATGGGTGCATCCCTTATGATTATTGTATCAACCGGTGTTGCACCTGCTCTCGGAGCCGGTATTGCACAACTTCTTTCAGGCCTTGTATTTCCCCTCGGGCTTATCCTGATTGTCATGACCGGTGCAGAACTCTTTACCGGTGATGCAATGCTGGCACCATTTGCTGCATTTTCCGGTCATGGCAGTTGGTTCCCTGTACTCAGGTTATGGGCTCTGTCCTATATCGGAAACATTATCGGAGCGATCTTTTTTGCCGCCCTTGTGACCTTCGGAGTACTCCTCCAGCCTGGCCCGGAAGGGATGACTGCCGGTGCATCTGCTGTACACATGGTAGCATTTGCTTCTGAACGGTGCAGTTATCCAGGGCTTATGGGTATCTGGTCCTGTTTTATAAAAGCAGTTGCAGCCGGCTGGCTCCTGAACCTTGCCGTTCTCCTTGGTATCTGTGCTGATGATGCAATCGGAAAGATCGCCGGAGTGTGGTTTCCCTCCATGGCCCTTGCGTCAACCGGTCTTGAGCATTCCATAACCAATGCAGCTCTTGTTCCCGCAGGTCTGTTATGTGCTCCTCACCTGACGTTCCTGCAGGTGGCACAAGTCGGCCCGCTTGCAGGAAATCTCGGATGGAGTACATTTCTCTTCAGCAATCTTATCCCGGCAACAATCGGTAACCTTCTCGGAGGTCTGGTATTCTCGGGTATTCTTCTCTGGATCGCGTTTAAAAAAGAGATATTGCATTGATTCAGGGAGCAGCTTCCCAGAGAGCATCCAGATACTCTTCAAAATAATGGATATGACAGCTGACCGGGAAGGGTATCCCCACCGTTGATATGACGGCATCTCCCCGGTCAAGGGTCTGAATTTCCGTATCAAGAACCCTGAGATCATGTTTCGCAGATGATGCAATGATCTCACGATCATGACGATCGGCAAGTCCCATGACAAACAGGGTGTTCATCTGGGCCAGCACCCGTTGATCAATATTTTTCGGCTGCTGGGTGATAACGCCAAGACCGACACCAAACTTTCTCCCTTCCATAGCAATCTCACGGAATACCCCTGTTTTTTCAGACCGCTGGGAAAGGACACGTTGTGCCTCTTCAATGGATATAAGAACCCTGCCGCTGGCAGCTGCAGATCCCTGCTCAATGAACCGTCGTTGACGATCCTTAAATATTGCCCTGGATATAGCAGAGAGGATAAAGAGTTCAGCTGCATCACTCATCCCGGGGATATCAATCAGGACAACCTTGTTTTCATCAAGGGCTGCGAGGATTTCAGGCAGGGATGAGGACGATGAATCAACAAACAGGGAAGTCAGGTCAAGGAGCGTGCGTATCTGCCGCTGAACAAGACGAAGGGCATCAGGTGGTGCACTCCTGACACGCTGGGCAATATCCTGATGATTCCCGATGTAGGCTGTGGTCCGCAGATGTGACGGGAGGGATTCAACATCTTCATTGATGAAAAAATCGATGATCTCATTTGTTGAAAAGGGCATCAGGAGGTTGACGACCTCATACTGTGCCGGAGTCAGATCAAATACCAGTCCCAGGTCAGCAATAGAGAGATCCTTATGACCAATTCGGAGCGGTTTCATTCCATATTCCTGGGCAACATCCTGGCTGCGGATAGTAAATACACAAAGACCCTCCTGAGCTTTCGGGTGATGAACAAGACCACGGGAGTCCGGGTCGCCTGGCTGACCGGTCGCGTATTCTCCATGCGGATCGGTGAGGACTAGACCGGCATTTCGTGTATTGATAGCGGATGCACAGAAGACCTTCATGAGATTGCTTTTTCCCATCCCGGTCGTTGCAAAGACTCCCAGGTGCTGGTTTAAAACGGATGGCGGGATACCGATGGGAAGGTCAACTACCTTCTGGTTTCCGCTCATCATGTACCCTACTTCCAGTTCACCCATGAATCTGCGAAGGATAGCATTTTCATCTGCGTCCAATGGTCTGACCGTTGAATAAAGCGGGGGGATGGTTCGTGGCTTTCTATAAATTCCGTCCTGACTGATACACCCGATGGGAAGCCCGGTAACAAGGAACCCTCCGGTCTCAACATCATGATTCATTCTCGTAACCCGTGCAAAATAGCGGGTTTTTGTTCGTTCATCCGTTACTACCGCCAGTTCTCCAACAGCAATCATTCCTCCGGGGGGAAGAATCCACGTGTAAGAAAGCACATCAGTCCCGGTCAGAAGATGAAATCGGTTATCCATAATCTGAAAAGATATTCTTCTCAGGGAGATGATAAGAGTTAAGTCACCAACAGAGCGAAGATACTTGAACTGTGAAGCAGTACCAAATATCATGCAGAAAGTCCATATCCGAATTTTTGGTCTGATGTTTTTCAGTGCCGTAATTTTGTCGGCGCTCATTATCGGAGTATATGCTGCAGTCATCCCCTGTGGAACCGGGTTGTATGATCCGGCAATCCAGACATGCTGCCAGGGTCAGGTGTATGACGATAAAACCAAGATTGTTCCATGTGGAGACAGTTGTTATGACCCGAGCACGCAGTCATGCTGCAATGGCCAGATATATGACGGCCTGATGTGGGGAGAGTGTAAGGGCGTTTGTTTTAACAGGGAAAAGCAGGTGTGTTGTGAGGGATACCCGATAAACGGAACCCGGTGTCTTTCTACCTGTCATGGTGCCCAGTATAATCCGGACACTCAGTCATGCTGCAATGGGCAGGTTCTGGATGGTCGGTACTGGGGAGCATGTGGCGGCGAATGCTATGATAAGATGACCCAGTCATGCTGTAATAACAAGACACTTGATAGTCCGAACTGGAAAGAGTGTGGCAATGCCTGTTATGACTCTGAAAAGCAGTTCTGTTCCCAGGGGAAGGTGTATGATGGGAAGGGCGTCATGTTCTGTGGCGGCTCAACCTATGATCCAGGCACCCAGTCATGCTGCAAAGGCACCATATACGAAGGCTTTGGATACCAGCCATGTGGAGACACCTGTTTTAACCCAAAGACACAGACCTGTTG
>CAZEWE010000071.1:0-12219 GCA_964515765.1 uncultured Methanospirillum sp.
GTACTCTCTCCTCCCTATAATGATGATTCGTCAGTTTCCCCCTTTTATTCTCAATTCACAATAATTTTCAGGGAGAGGAAAATCTACTGATCAATATTTTCCATCACTCACACCCATCAGGTCATTTTGAAACCTGCATTGATGCAACGTCTCCCTCGCCATGAACACCGGCGGAGTGATAGCACCTTCATTCCTAAAAAACTTTCAAAAACCGGTTGCAACCGGTTGCAACTATGCATTTCAGTTATTTCACCAGGAGGAATTCAGAGCAGACGAAGAACCCGTCATAAACTTTCTTCTGTCCGGACTAGTAACAACAGATACCAAATGTCAGGTTTACTCCTTATCTTTCACGGGGTTGTTTATTTTTTATTTATCAGAAGAACCGTATAAGAAATTAATTTCAGACTGTTTTTAAACGGTTTTATCTACAGACCTTATACACTGTTTCATTCAATACTGGTATGTCACGGGGAGACCGAGCAGGCATGGAACATATCCGGGCACACAGGTCTGGATCATCTGTGCTTCACTCTCCGGTAGAGAAGATGTATCTGCGATATGCATGTCCTCCTACATTGCAATAATCTCAATCCTTCTCATAACCGGAGAGACCACCCGGGTATCTGCCCGTTACTACTCCCACCAAAAAATTCCCACAGGAACTAACAGATAACCCCTATGGCCTGGCAGGGTGTCAGGCCTTTCCTCCTACAAACAGGGCATTCTGAACGCTCCACCCCTAATCAGATCACGAGGTAAAAAAATGATTTCAAAGAGCAGATTCAGCACAAAGTACAATGAAAACCAGATAACCCTTATCAACTATCTGAAAACCCAGCTTCATAATGGAAGGTGTTTTCTGAAATCAAAATATATCGCAAAAGAGCTTGGCTTGTCCTCCAAGGAAGTCGGAACCAACATGGCGATACTCTCAGAAATCTGTCCCGAATTCACTATCGAGCGATACAGCTATTCAAACAGTACAACCTGGCTTTTAACTCCGGGAAACTCCCAGGGTTTTCAGAGAAGAATGGAATCTCCGGTTGCAACAGTCTGACGTGCACTATACTGCTTCCCTATCCACACTCTTTTTTCATCATTTCCAATGTTCTCATAGACCAGTCCTGTAGTCATATCACCATTTCAAAGTTCATAAAAACCATAGTGTTCCATCTTTAAGAAGGAAAGGAACGATGACACCAAAGATCCTGGCATCACCATTCAAATACATTCAGGGAGCTGGCGAACTCTCCAGAATATCAGATCATATATCAGGATTTCGTGGACCATTTCTCTTTGTCATGGGTACGTTTGCCTACCAGAATCTGAAAGGGATTATCGAAAAGAGTTTTCAAGGTTCCGGTTTGACGTTGATTTTTGAACAATTCCAGGGGGAGTGTACGAAAAAAGAGATTGACAGACTCCGGGAGGTTTTCAGGAACTCTCATTGCACAGTGGTCGTCGGGGCCGGTGGAGGCAAAGCTCTTGATACAGCAAAAGGTGTTGCGTATTATGAAGACGTTCCGGTCATATCAATACCCACCATTGCCTCAACGGACGCCCCGACAAGTGCTATATCAGTTACCTATACCGAAGATCACGTGTTTGACGGAAATCTGCTTCTCCCTAAAAATCCGGCTGTAGTTCTGGTAGATAGTGAAATAATTGCAGAGGCACCGGTCAGGTTTCTTGTTGCCGGCATGGGTGATGCATTATCCACATATTTTGAGGCACAGGCAAATGCTGCATCAGGCCATGATAATTTTGCCGGAGGAAAGGGTACAAACACATCACTCGCTCTGGCGAAATTATGCTATGACCTCCTTATCCGTGATGGAGTGAAGGCAAAAGAGTCTGCACTACGACAGGAATGTTCGCCGGAGCTTGAGAATATAATAGAAACAAATATCTATCTGAGCGGAGTCGGATTTGAAAGCAACGGTCTTGCCTGTGCTCATTCGATATACAACGCCATGACCGTCCTTCCCCAGTGTCACCATCGGTATCATGGGGAACTTGTCGCATTCGGAACTATAGTTCAGATGGTTCTGGAAAACCGATCTGAAGATGAACTAAGTGAAGTTTTCCAGTTCTGTACGAGTGTGGGGCTCCCCGTTAGCTTTGACGGAATTAGTGATGATCTCCTGTCTCATGATGATGTATGGAAAGTTGCTCACGTTGCATGCAGTCCGGAAAACTTTATGGATAGTGAGCCATTTGACGTGACAGAACAGATGGTTTTTGACGCAATCATAAAATCAGATGAACTCGGAAGGCAATACCTGGAAAATATCCGGTAGTGCTCCGGTTCATATTTACCTATTTTAGCCTGGAAAGTGAGAATCCTAGTTACAAGAGACTATGGTTTTACCTGTTAATCGGTTCTAACACGCCAACCCGGTTTCCTTCCGTATCAATTATCGCCACATACATACCAATCCCAGAAATTAAAACCGGTTCTCCAATGATGGACCCCCCGGCATCAGATATTTTTTTCATTGCCTGTCTGATATCACCAACCGCGATGACAACAGAGGGGCATTGGGGCATGTCAGGTCCTTTTGGAAAAAACCCACCATTAATTCCACCGGAACGAAGAGGCATGTGATCATTATCAGTCTCTATTGTCCCAGCCAGTATGTATTCACCCATCTCTTTTCCAAGGAGCTGCATCTGCCAGCCAAAAGCCTGTGAGTAAAAAGAAGCAACACGATTGCTGTCCTGATAAGGCATTTCAAAATGAACAACCGGATCCATATCAGTCATGGTAGTACCTCCCTATGAGAATGAGAGATATTACCAGTTCATACTAATAAAGTGACCTTACCCAGAAAACATAGAAATCAAAAATTTTTCGGTCTGGAAATCCGGTCGCTATCATGGGATCTCATACGGAGAATAAACCCTCTTGAATCCACCTATCTGTCATTCTTATATTCGAAGCCGATTTCCAGAACTACCCGGTTCTTCATACCTATCACAATAATTTCGTATCAGAGCCCGCCTTCAGGTTTTGGCATTGGAGGGAGCATGAACCTGAGGTACCAGAATATCACTCCAATGACTAAACTGATGAGCACCATGTACCAGCCAAATTCCCCAAGCATTTCCCCTCCCGCTTTTGTAACTGCCGTCAATGAGGGATACACCTCCTGGGTGAAGAAATTATCACATCCATGGAGAAGAGCAGCCGGCCAGATACTTCCGGAACGAAGGCGAATCCATGCAAACAGGGTAGACCCGCCAATCATTGAGAGGAAAAAGATGATCAGCGAATACAAAAGCCCTCCCTGACCGCCATATCCTCCGGCAAGCATTACCGGCACATGCCAGCAAAACCAGATAAACGCGGAGATGAGAGCAACCCAGGTAAATGATGTTACTCTTCCAAGCTCTGGAACGAGCAGTCCCCGCCACCCGATCTCTTCACCGGTTGCCGATATAATACTCCAGATAAGACCGGTTATGAGTGCTCCCATCATTGGAAGCGCAATCATTTCAGTTGCCTTTTCTGATAAGAATGGTGCGATACCGGTTACCCAGGCTGTCCCAAACATGATAAAACCTGTCAGAACCGGAATAATCATGGCAATAATCCACCATCTGAATTCACCAGTCTTCCATCCCATCCCTTTAAAATTTCCCTGAAATACAAAACGAGTGATGAGTGCAGCAATCCCCGGGCACCACATGAGGAGAAACATGGAATGGTGGAGAATTCCGTTGTCTATTGCCCATTGTGGTTTAACTGCAATCAGGTACCAGAATACGGAGGAGAATGCAACCACAAGGATAAGATATGCAATTATCACCCGTTTGGGATCGGTTTTCAGATGATGATCGGCAAGCTCTGTCATACATGATACTAGAAAAATAACATCATAATTCTTTCTGCCCTCTGCTTTTTACTGATATTCCGGGGTAATTAATTAAACTCATTGTCATAAAATAACCGGCAGTTATGAAATAACCAATAGTTATATTATAACTTAAAGATAACAATATGTGAGGACTTCACTGGTGCAGAACAAGCACAATCTCATGGATGAAAATGTCGGACAATTTAAGAAAAATTACAAATACGAGATGGCTATCATGAGACATAACGCACGGTTTGCAACCCATTTATTGCAATCCCAGTACCCTGTACCAGATCAGCTCCCGGATGATGCCTCCCTTGTGTTTCTCCATACCGGCAAGATCTTCGTACCAAAAGGGGGAAAATCAATCATTCTTGAGAACAGATCTCCGGATATCCCTCGAGACCTCATGAGAAATGCGATGTATCTCGGTCACCGGGGGTCACAGGTGTATTATGCAATCACTATTCCAGATGGCATAACTTTTCTCAAAGAAGGATTATTTTATGGAGTCCGGGAACTGTTCGGGCTCATTCCGGACGATGAACTTGCGATTGCAGGACTTGCAACACAGATGATCCATTATGATCAGACCACCCGCTTTTGTGGAAGATGCGGTACGGCAACTGTACCCTCACAGATCGAGCGGGCAAAAATCTGTCCATCCTGTTCCCAGATCATCTATCCCCGGCTATCGCCGGCAATCATTGTCCTGATTCAAAACAAGAACGCAATCCTCATGATCAGAGGGAGTAATGCTCCATCAGGACGATATGGCCTTATTGCCGGTTTTGTTGAACCCTGTGAAACAATTGAACAAGCGGTCCACCGGGAAGTCCGTGAAGAGACTGGAATTACGATTAAAAATATCCGGTATTGTGCCAGTGAACCATGGCCCTTCCCTGATTCCCTCATGTTTGGATTTATTGCTGATTATGATGATGGAGAAGTTTCTCCTGATGGGAAAGAGATCAAAACCGCCGAATGGTTTCACCGGGACCAATTGCCTGAACTGCCTCCACGATTTGGCATCACACGAACACTCATCGACGAATGGATCGAGGGTAGGTTTGATCAGGTAATCACGAGCAGAGAATGAAAAGAAGGATAAAATGAAGAAACTATCCGTTGTTGCGTTTAATGGAAGCCCCCACAAAGATGGGAACACATCCATCCTGATCCGGCATATTCTGACAGAACTAGAGCATGAAGATATTCACACTGAATGTATCCAGATTGGTGGACAACTGATTCGTGGCTGTTCTGATTGCCGGAAATGTTTCGAAAATAGAGACATGCAATGTGTATTTCGAGATGATTGTGTGAATGAATGCATTCACAAAATTGTAAACGCCGATGGTATTATCCTTGGCTCACCGGTGTATTTTCTCGACATCACTCCTGAAATGAAAGCTCTGATAGACCGTGCAGGCCTGGTTGCCAGAGCAAATAACGGACCTTTCAGGCGTAAGGTGGGAGCTGCAGTAACAGCGGTCCGAAGATCCGGTGCCACTCATACCATTGATACCATGCTCCATTTCATGTTGTATAGCGGAATGATTCTGACAGGAAGCCCGGTAATTGGGATCGGGCTTAACAAAGGCGATGTCCTGGTAGATCATGAAGGTATTGCACGGGCAAAGGAAGCAGGACAGAATATGGCATGGCTGCTAAAAACGATCACATCAACAGAACAAACAGAGGATAACTTATGAACATTGAAACTGTAAAACTGGTTAGTTTCTCTCCGACCGGAACATCCAGAACCGTCATTGAGAACATTGCACAGGGATTAAACCCTGACAGAGTAGAACATATTGACATTACCACCCCTGATGCGAGAAAAGAACCGCTCAGGACATCAGATCATGACCTGCTCATTATCGGAGTCCCGGTATACATGGGGAGAATTCCTGCATTACTGACCGACTGGCTGAATGCAATCAAGGCTGAAAACACACCAGCAGTATGTGTTGTCGTCTATGGAAACCGGGTCTATGACGATGCACTCCTTGAACTCAGGGATTTTATGATAAAAGGCGGATGCATACCGATAGCCGGTGCAGCATTCATCGGAGAGCACTCATTCTCATCACCTGAAGTTCCAACAGCCCATGGTCGTCCGGATGCAGAAGATAAACAGCAGGCAGTGGTATTTGGAGAACAGATAAAGCAGAAACTACGAAACATATCAGATATCTCCCAAATATCCGAGGTTCAGGTTCCCGGTGTTTCACCCTACCGGGGAGATACAACATTATGGACGGTTGATTTCCTCAATGTGAGTGATGACTGTACACAGTGTGGATTATGTGCTCAAAACTGTCCGGTGGGAGCGATTGATCCTCAAAATCCCCGTTTAATTCATATGGAAAAATGTATCACCTGCTGTGCATGTATGAAAAATTGTCCGGAGCATGCCAGAACGATGAAACCAGGGCTTGTAAAGGATGCACAAGTACGACTTCACACGCTCTATAATGGACGAAAGGAGCCGGAAATCTTCATATGATCTATTCGCCCGATACTCTGGTTTTCATTGTTGACAGGACGGTGAGTTCATCATACCTGCGGGTATTCGTGCATTTCATTCAGGAGCTGTGAGGGGATGGGAATATCAGAGAGAAGACAACGGGAAAAAGAACAGAGAAAGACAGATATCATAGAAGCAGCAGAACGTCTCTTTTTTTCCCGAAGATATGAAGAGGTCTCCATGGATGATATCGCCCGTGAAGTCGAATTAAATAAGGCGACTCTTTATCTGTATTTTGAGAATAAAGAGGCTCTCTTTGCTACAATAGTTCTACGTGGTGTGGAGATTCTCAAAAAGAAATATACAGAGTGCATGGAGAAAGAGGCACCAGGAATAGTCAAGGTAGCCCTGATGGGTCAGGCGTATTTCCAGTTTTCAGAGGAATATCCGGATTATCTCCGGCTCATTCATTTTTACGGGTCTGAACGTTTTTCAAAAGAAAATCCATATACCACTGATATTGGGAAGGGATATGGTACCTGCCGTCTTATCTTGTCTGATGCCATTCAGGAAGGAATCAATGACGGTACTATCAGGGCAGATCTTGATCCATTCCTGACCTCGATGTATCTGATGATCTCGTTTATGGGTATCCTTTCGCTTGAAAATAAATGGAAAAATGTCATTGAAGCGGAAGGATTTAGTAATGAACAGTTTTCCAGTGAATTTTTCCGGTTTATTTTACCGTCAATCGCTTCAGATATGAATACACACATGAGAGATAGCAGGGCTTTTGAGTCCTTCGGATTTTTCCTAACGAAACCGGCAATGAATGAAAGGAAAAAAGACAGTCAATAATGGAAATTGTTCATGAATCTGTCACCAATCATTCGTCCTGGCATCAATGAAGGAGAAAAAATTCTACACGCATTACAGCATTCCCTTCATTTTCCTAAATCAAAGCCCCATCTCTCTATTCATACAAATGACACTGAAAAAGATCCGATATAAGGGTCTGATACTCATTTTTTCAGGTTTTTTTAAAATCGCATAGCCAAGTATTTTTTTCTCTGCCATCACCATCAGGTACATGAATTTTTATCGATATTTCCTGTTCCTTGGATGCATTCTGACATCGTTCATTCTATCAATACCGGTTTTGGGAGACGATGGCCCGGTTATGGTCGTTACGGTATCCGGAAATGAATCAATTATTTCAGAGCCCGAGCCTGGTATCTATCTGGCTGAAATTCAGAAAATTAACACCAATGCAACCGTAACACTGGAAGGAAAGACAATTGAGATTCCGATCTCATTTGCTCTTATTTCAAATTCCAGTGCCGGAGCCATCGAACTTGTAAATAACGAAGGGGATGCTTTGATATTCATGATCCAGACAACAGATCTGGAGTATGTTGATAAGAACCAGACTATGCGATTAGAGATGGTTCCACAGGAGTATTCCGATGGCACCCGGCTGACACCAGATAACCAGACGATATCTGACATTCTACCAGGCTCTTACACCCAGACAACTGTTACACTGGAATTTCAAAGTCCTGTAGTTTCCAATGATCCAGATAGATTTTGCTGTTCTTTTGATCAGATAAACCGGAAAGCATGCCAACCAGCACGTCCACTGTGCGGCTATTAACCCAGAAAATTCTCATCAGTATTTAAAACCATGGAATCACCACAAGGCGAAGCGTTCAAAGAATGCGAGAACAGAACCAGGATGGACCACCTCTCAGCCAGGATGGTTCTTCAGGAGATCAGGGGAGATATCTACCAGTATCTATGCACTCCCCTCATTCGTCAAGAGATAAAAACCGATCTGTATAAGAAATTTGTTTTCCTTCAGTCTCTGACATCAGGATGTATTCGTTCCAGTCAGGAACCTGCGAATAATGGGTCATCCCAGGACTATTGCAGATTATTAACAGCATTTGAAGACCTCATGTATGATGCTCTTGACGAGATTGATCATGATAAAGAACAGGCAATTGTTACGTCTCTCAATGACGGACCACTCCATCAAAAACTCCAGGAGATTGATGTATATCTTTCAAAGGTACCTGGTTCATCCAGGACAAATACATCACCGGGTGAAGATGACCTTCTGCAGGTACAGGTAAATGCCCTTTTTACCGTCATAGAACTCATCGGAGCCATTGCAGTTCTTTTCCCCGGAGTTTTTGTATCAATCGGGGTTCCTGCTACGCTTGCGAAATCCATTCCCATGCTCAGCCATGTGCAAAAGGTTTATCCAGGTGTCCAGATGGTTCTTGACCGGAAACAGGAGATCATGATCCTGGTCGGAACAATGGCATCATTTGCAGGAGGTATGCAGAAGAATGCCACTCAATTACTTCGGCAGATGGCAACTGATGAACATTTAAAAAATATCTCCGTCGTCGATGAGACTGGTAAGACCATCCAGGCATCGGACCTTATTCAATATGCTCTGGAACTAAAAGCCGGGCAGAACAAGCAAATAGGAGATGAACCAGGGAATGAACCATCAGAAATCAGGAACGAACAATCCCCCGGTCCTGAACCGGAGGAGGATCTTATCCGGAAATTTACGCGGCTCATGAGCACCCTCACAAACCCTGTCGGTGATACGATAAAAACAGCTGATCAGATTGCACACCAAAATATTCAGGCACGACTGGATGATGTATCACGTGGAAAAGACATTTTCTTTCAGATTCCCCTGACAATATCAGATGTAGGAGTGAAGGTGGGGACAGATATCAGCACGAGGATGAAAGAACTATCAGAGAAGGTTGGCACAATCACCGGGAAAGATACAACTGATAGTGAGAAGAAGTAATATCGTTGTGATTTCTGGCAGATACTGGTTCATGCATAATGCCAGAGAAACCAATCAGATTTTTACTTTCGACCAGAAATTTTCCCTTTTCATCCACATCATTTCAGAGAATTCAAACTCCCCCATGGTTTTTTTCAGAATCGAACGAAAATAATTCATAAAAAATTCAATTGATCATCCATACTGACATATACAAAAGGAGTGAGTGATACCAGGGGGGAAGAGACTCACAATCATTATTATCACATTCATCATATTGAAAAAGCAGGATTCTGTTCTGTCCGGATGCGAACCATGGAGGAGGAATGTATCATTAATACCGACATAATCCGCATTTTTCAACTGACAAGGAGAAACTATGACAAAACTTGAACCTGAAACTGATGGAACACAAGAAGTGTTCTCCTTTGCATCACTCTCTCTGGAAGATCTTCAGGAGCAATTTCACACTTCATTATCAGATGGCCTGTCAGACAAGGATGCCGGAGCAATCATTCTAAGAGATGGGTTAAACGAGATTACGGCTACGCAGGTTACATGGTGGGAGATTGCAATCCGGCAGTTCACCTCTCCTTTTATCTATCTCCTCCTGGTCGCTGCAGGTATTGTCTTTGCTATCGGAGAACATATCGATGCAGCAATCATTGTTGGATTTGTATGTATCAACGCTGCTCTTGGTTTTTACCAGGAATATAAATCCGAACAATCGCTTCGGGCTTTAGAGCAATATCTCAATCCACGAAGCAGGGTGAAACGGGACAATGAATGGCATACCATCGAGTCCCGGAATCTGGTCAGGGGAGATATTATCAGTCTCGTAACCGGTGATGCCATTCCTGCAGATCTCCGGATAATACAAACCAGCCATCTTGTCGTGAATGAGACCACCCTGACCGGGGAATCGGTCCCGGTCTTAAAACATGCTGAAACGCTCACATCACAGCCGAAAAATATCTATGACAGTCATAATCTTCTCTTTAGCGGGACATCGGTTGTGGAAGGTGAGGCAACCGCCCTGGTTCTGGAGACTGGTACACGCACAACCATGGGAAGGATCGCTAAACTGACCGTAGAGACAACAAAAGAGAGTGAGTTTTCTAAAGGAATCAACAGGTTCAGCAATTTTATCTTACGGATGATCCTGATCACCCTGGTCTTCATTTTCCTTGCTAACCTTATCATCAAGGGAGAGAACGCAGATATCTTTGAACTGGTTGTTTTTTGTATCGCTCTTGTGGTGAGCGTTGTCCCGGAAGCTCTGCCTGTGGTAACTACCGTTTCTCTTTCCAGAGGGGCCCTGCAGCTTGCAAAACAGGAAGTCATTGTAAAACGTCTCACCGCTATTGAGGATATCGGAAGTATTGAAGTGCTCTGTTCTGACAAGACCGGGACCCTCACCGAAAACTCTTTGAGTGTCACCGGGTTTTCTCCAAACGCTCATTCAGATCTCCTCTCATATGCTGCTTTGACCATTGCAGCGACAGCGGAGAAGACAGAACCCTTTGATATAGCAATCGAGAAAGAGGTAGCAGATCAGGAGGCATCTCCTCTGAAGAACCTGCACCGGATGATGGAACTGCCCTTTGATCCGGTACGAAGAAGAAATGCGGTTCTTGTCAGGGAGGGTTCTGAAAGCCTCATGGTAGTCCGTGGTGCACCAGAGGTTATAATCGCCCTTTCTACGCTCACCGACTCTGAAAAAGCAGGGATTCAGCAATGGATTTCAGAAACCGGAAGGAAAGGAGAGAGGACGATTGCCCTCGCAAAACGGATATTTTCCGGAGAAAAAAACAGGATATCTCCGGAAGACGAGCGGGATCTTGAATTTCTTGGAGTCATGGCCTTTACCGACCCAATTAAGCCATCCACGTTTCATGCTGTGAAAAAAGCAAAAGACCTTGGTGTTGCTATTAAGATCATCACCGGTGATAGTCCGGAGGTTGCAGGAGCGGTTGGGGTAAAAATCGGGCTTCTCGATGATCCGGGAATGGTTCTTACCGGCTCAGCGATGCAGGAATTACCTGAAAAGGAACGGGCTGAGGCGATCACCAGACATGCCGTCATGGCACGGGTTACACCTGAACAGAAGTACGAGATTATTGAGACACTTCAGCGCTCCTACACCGTTGGATTTTTAGGTGAAGGTATTAACGATGCTCCGGCTCTGAAACTTGCCGGTGTGTCTATGGTTGTGGAAAGTGCGGCAGATATCGCACGGGAAGCTGCAGATATCATTCTGCTTCAGAAGAATCTTGAGGTTATCGTTGACGGAATTGAGAGTGGAAGAGGTGTTTTTGCAAATAGTGTCAAGTATCTGAAAGCGACGCTTGCATCTAACTTTGGTCATTTCTATGCAATTGCTATTGGATCCATGTTTATCACATTCCTTCCGATGCTGCCGATTCAGATACTTCTGGTAAACCTCCTGTCTGATTTTCCCATGATTTCCATCGCCACCGATACCGTTGATAAAAATGAGATAAAAAAGCCAAGGAAGTATGAAGTACGGGAGATCATGCTGGTTGCGACCCTGCTTGGTGTAGTGGTGACAGTATTTGATCTTATGTTCTTTGCATTTTTCATGCATGAGGGAGATACTGTTCTTCAAACAAACTGGTTTGTCGGGAGCATTCTGACCGAACTCATATTTCTCTTCTCTATCAGATCCAAATTACCATTTTATCAGGCGACACGGCCTTCCGGATATGTTATCCTTCTGACATTGGTAGCAGCCCTTGCAACAGTTCTGCTTCCATATACAGTTATTGGAGAGGCATTATTCCATTTCTCTCCACCCTCGGTTGAGCACCTGGGTATCATTTTTGGTTTGGTTGTAGCGTTCTTTGTATGTAGTGAACTGGTAAAGCATATGTATTACCGATACACCGGATAAATTAAAATTCCAAAACTCTTGTTTTTTATTAGTTTTTGAGTAATATCGGGTCAATTCTTTACTATGACCGTAGTTGTCTTGTCTCGGAGTACTCCCGCCAGGTATATATCAAAAAATCATACCACGTGATATCGGTCATTTTATTATTCCGGCC
>CAZEWE010000072.1:0-12136 GCA_964515765.1 uncultured Methanospirillum sp.
GGATCTACAGCCATATCAGCGTGCATATTTCACATTGAACAAGATAAAATCTCCTATGAACAGGCATAATCATCAATCACAGTTTGTTATTTCTCCGTGATCAGCAGTACCAGATTTCATATACTATACCATCATATTGCACTTTTATGGTGAAATGATGAAACCGCATCATTACGTCCTTTTAGCCATTCTGCTCATGGTCCTAATTATGCCATGTGCTGCGAAGAGTCCGCCAGCCTTTATCACACCCGGGATGAAGATAACCTATACTGCAGCTCTGTCGAATTATTACAGCCTGTATGATACCAATCCGGATAAATGGGAACAGTTTGAAGGGACCGGAGTATATGGGTACTGGGTGGATTTTATAAATTCTGCTGATGGGAATGTATATTCCGGGCAGTCAACGATCTATGATCACTTCTCAGGCAATATCCTTGTCGATTATCCGTGGACCTATCAGCCTGGAGACGAAGGGATGGGCCTTTTCTGGATTGACACTGATAAGGGGTTCTTTACCAGTCAGAACCTGGTCGCTGAGGGACCACTTGATTATGCCGGAATAACCTGGAATGCACAGACATACTACTTCTCGAACCTTGGAAGTTCCTTTGATACAAAGATTACCATTGACAGGGATTCAGGTATCCTATTGAGTAAAAATGAAGGACTGACAGGATCGAACGGTCAGATGCAACGGGCGGTGTATATTCTGAAATCATTTGAATAAGGAAGTATTATAAGATCATCGAATCCTATCTTCCATTAAATACAAGAGTGAATCCTAAATAATTCACAGAACACGGATGTACCAACGCGGGATACTACATCCATGGCCATCGTGACAGAGGGGTTTGATCACCACCGAATATTGGGTAGTATGGAAAATATCAGAAACGAAGATGTGCTCGTTCTCATTGTCGATGACAATAAGAATAATCTGTATATAATTGCAGAGGTGCTCCACCGGTCAGGGTATCAGGTGGTGACTTCAACCGACGGTCCGCATGCCCTGGAACTGGCACAGGAGCGGCTGCCTGATGTGATTTTACTCGACATCATGATGCCTGGAATGGACGGGTTTGAAGTCTGCAGACAGCTTCGAATGATTGACGCCATCCAATACGTACCCGTAATTTTTCTCTCGGCACGAGACGAGGATACCAATATTGAAACCGGCCTAGAGGCAGGCGGAACCGATTATATCACCAAACCTTTTCACGAAACCATTCTTCTCGCCCGTCTCCGTGCTCATGTTGAACGCGGGTACTACATGAAAAACCTTGACATCTCAAACCAGGTGCTGAGAGAGAAGACGAATAACCTCATTGAGATGAAAAAAGATCTGGAGAAACTGAACAGGCAGCTGGATCTGCAGATACAAAAAAACCTGCACCTCCTTGCAGCCATCAATGATCAGATACGAAATCCCCTGTCTGTAGCGATCACCCTTCTCGATATGAACACGAATCCCAATAATGATGTGATAATCCAGGAACTGAAACGAATTGATGCAGTCATTGACAACCTTGACCGGGGAGTTGTTGAATCAGAGAAAGTCCGTGATTATCTCCGTAAATACCAGAATTGTGATGAATTAATCTGACATGGCATGGAACTCTTTATCGTTATCATTATCATTCTTCTGCTCTGTGGCATTGTAGCCGGATTTCTCGCCGGTCTTTTTGGTATCGGGGGCGGGGTCGTGATGGTTCCGGTCATGTTCATTCTCCTCGACGATCTCGGATATGAGGAAAATGCCATGGCCGTTGCTGTGGCGACATCTGCCGCAGTAATTCTCCCTACTGCAGTCGCAGGAGCGATTAAAAATTTCAGCGGAAAACAGATCACCTGGTGGCCGGCCCTCGTTCTGGGCATCGGAGGGATACTTGGATCGATGGCAGGAAGCACCCTTTCGGTTCTTATACCGAGTCAGGTCCATATCCTTGCATTCTCCGGATTTTTGATCTTCATGGCATTGTGGATGATCATAAAACAATGCAGATATCTGAGTGCATACACCATCAGGGAGAGTGATTTCATCCTCATTATCCTTGGCATTGGGGTCGGGGTTGCATCCGGGCTCTTTGGGATAGGTGGCGGAGTTATTCTGACACCGGTCCTGACATCAATTCTGGGAATGAATATCCACAAGTCAATTGGTATCTCACTTACTGCCATGGTGCTTATTGCATCAGGAACGGTTGTTTCGTATATCGTTCTTGGATGGGGAGTGACCGGTCTTTTTCCCTTCTCTATCGGGTATGTAAACCTCCTGTTTGTCCTGGTCCTGGTCCTTACCTCGGTTCCTGCCGTCAGGCTTGGCGTGAAAACAGGGAGTACCATGTCAGATAAGAAATTGCAGGCACTCTTTATCGGGATGCTTATCCTGCTCGCCATTCGGATGGCATTATCAGCCTGAAAAAGGAAAATAGTGCTAGGGGCCCGACTTCCCTTCAGAGAAACCGGACGGGTGAATACCCACACTCCACAGGGCTTTTTCTATCGCGGTAATATGTGAAGGTCCCCGGGTTTCTATCTCTATCCAGATTCTCTTCTCCTGAACCGGCAATTCGATATCCCATTCACTATGACTGATCTTCAGGATATTTCCTCCTTCCCGGGCAATAATTGCCAGCACTTCTGCAAGGGAGCCGGGTTGATCCTCGATAACAAGACTGAGCCGCATCAGTCTCCCCCGTCTGGCAAGAGCCTGCCGAATCACCCGTGACAACTGATGGCTGTCGATATTTCCCCCGCTGATAACAAGAACGATAGTGCTGCCGGGAGAGAATGAAAATTTATGCGACAGGAGTGCTGCAAGAGGGGTAGTTCCGGCTCCTTCGGCTACAATCTTCTTTCGTTCAAGCAGCCACAGCATGGCATCCGAGATCTCCCCGTCATCAACAAGGACTACCTGATCGACCATATCCCGGATGTACGGAAGACAATGTGTTCCGGTTCTGGCTACCCGGATTCCATCTGCGAGGGTCCATCCGGTTATATCAATCACCTCACCGCCCCCGTATTTAGAGAGATATGCCGATGGACACGCCTCCACCTGGACCCCGATAATCCGGCAGGAGGGCACTTTGTTTTTCACTGCAACACTGATACCGGATATGAGACCGCCCCCGCCAACCGGCACAACAATGATATCAGGGGAGGGGAGAGCATCGCAGATCTCCAGTCCTATTGTTCCCTGACCTGCGATAATCTCCGGATCATCAAACGGGTGTACATAGAGCATCCCTTCATCTGCCAGTTCCTGAGCCCGCTGCATCGACTCTTCAAGGGTCTTTCCAAACAGGTGGACATCAGCCCCATATCCTCGTGACGCCTCCTGTTTTGAGAGGGAAGACCAGAGAGGCATTATAACGGTTGCAGGTATACCGGCAATCTGGGCAGCAACAGACACTCCCTGGGCATGATTACCAGCCGACGCTGTGACCACTCCTGCCGGTCCTGTCCCGTTTGCATGGATGAGGATCTTGTTCATCGCTCCCCGGATCTTAAAGGACCCTGCCTTTTGCAGCGTTTCTAGTTTGAGATATACATGGGCATTTGTCATCCGGGAGAACGTGGATGAGTAGATGAGCGGAGTCCTGATAACATGGGGAGCAATTCTCATCCCCGCTGATTGGATCTCCTGAAAAAGAATGTCAGTCATGGACCTGTCCCTACCCTTCCTTTCAGATATGAAAAAATTGATGCCGTGGTCTTATGCCCTTTTTCCATTCAGGGTGATCGGAACCGGAAACCGGATAGGACCTGGCTGATTGGTGTGGGGGCCAAGTTCTTCCTGATGAGGATGACTGTGTGTAGTATGCCATGGGCCCGGTTCAGACCGTTTCTTCCAGGCTTTCCGTGCAGGATGAGGATAGGGGGTTGCCATGGGATGATGGCGGAGCGTTTCTAGGTAACGCGCCCGATCCTTACTAATTCTGCCTTCCTTTTCCCGGTATCTCCGGGCAGGAGCTGGATCAATAACCCGTGGAGACATGGTTTATGCTTTTTTTATAAGATTAAATACCTTTGCTCCATCCCGGGCAAAACCTGACAGACTATAAAACAGATAGTAGCAATCAGAGAAAAAAAGAGAACGAGGGAGAATATTAGATATACTTGTTCCGTCTCAGCCAGTCACGCTGGGGAGGAGTATACCGGTATGAGATATCGCACTTTTCATCCTGAAATGACCAGGGTGTTATAATAATGACATCACCTTCACGGATCCAGGCACGGCGTTTCATCTTTCCCTTGATCCTGCCAAGCCGGGTCACGCCATCAGAACAGCGTACACGTATATGAAATGAGCCAAGCATCAGCTCAGCATAGGCGAACTGTTCTCCTTTCCTGCTATTGGGCAGACGAACCCTGATGGTTTCGACATCTGCTTCCTGAGGTGTTTCTGCAGTCGGTGCAATATCTGGTTGTATATCTAATTCTGTTATCTGACCATCTCCGGTAAAAAGTGCAAAAACATCACGAAAAACCTGTCAGGGTTATTATTACAAATTTCGGGCAATACGTTCGCACTAGTCGGTGTGACAAAAATTCCTCTGAATCCTGCCAGTGACTTTAATACATGTTATGAGAGTTTAAGAAAGTATCGGAATCATCAGGATCCCCACCGCCATCTTCAACATATACCAGACCGAAACCATACTATCATGAAATTCCGTCCGATAGCAATGGCGCTGCTCTTCATCTTCTGTATCGCCCTCCCCCTCATCATCGGATTTATCGGATCCACCTTCACCATGGCCAGCATAACCGGCTGGTACCTGACATTGCAAAAACCCTGGTTCAATCCTCCAAACTGGGTATTTGGACCGGCATGGACCATTCTGTATATTCTGATGGGAATGGCATGGTGGCTTGTTCTCAGACATGGCTTTGAAAAACGCTCCGTGAAAGTCGCAACGGTCTGGTTTCTCCTCCAGCTCGGGGTCAATCTGCTCTGGTCGGTTGTTTTCTTCGGGATGCAGTCGGTTGCCGGGGGATTTGTCGTCATATTAATTCTGATTCTCCTGATCCTCCTGACTATGCACCACTTCAGACAGGCATCCCGAACAGCAGTGTGGCTTTTGATTCCCTACCTGTGCTGGACCGTATTTGCAACCCTCCTGAACGGGATGATTATGGTACTAAACCCGTTCTGGCTGTAACAGAGACAGATACGATATTGGAGGAAAAAATGATAGAACTGGAACCAATCGGTGTCATTCATTCACCATTTTCCAGCCGGGGATCAGCACCACGACAGGGGAGATCCTGCTGTGAACCGATGCAGATTGAGATCTACCCCCAGTATGTTCCCGGTCTTGGGACCATGGAGGGGATATCCCACATCTGGGTCCTGTACTGGATGGACCGGGCTGAACGGGATATCCTCTTTGCGAAACGGCCTGAATGGGATGAGCCACGGCCGGTATTTACCATCCGGTCACCTGCACGGCCAAACCCGATTGCACTCTCAATCGGGAAGATAGAAGGGATATCAGAAGGGACCATCACCGTTACCGGTCTTGAGGCTCTGGATGGTTCACCAGTTCTGGATATCAAGCCATATGTGGTCGAGATAGACTGTATATTTGATTCATTAAATCCGTTTGAAAGAAAAAAATGACATATCAGAACCGTGTGAGGATCTGCTCAGCAGCTGCTTCACCGGAGAGGAGCATTCCCCCAAAGACCGGCCCCATCCGGTGACCCCCAGAGACCGCGTTTGCTGCCATGCCACAGACGAATAGACCAGGAAATACTTCTTTGGTATGAGCAACCACCGCGGTCTCGGCATGATCCGCCCACATGGTCCCTTCTCCCTTAATTTCAGGTTTGCCACACTTTTTCGAGACCTGGTGAGCGATGACGGCATCATGACCGGTCGCATCGACGGTTATTGTGCACCCGATGGTGAGAGGATCCACATGAAGCCCGGTTGCTTCCACCGGCTGCCAGTTAATCACCAGACCAGACAGGACCCCGTCACCTTTGACCATCACATCCTCAACCGTCGTCAGGTTAAAAAACTCCACCCCGGCATCAGATGCGGCAGCGGCAAGTTTGGTGACCGCTTCAACAGACCGGGCCGTGTAGTACCCGGGTGCAAACTCAGATGATCTGATACCAAACCGGTCAAGCAGCCTTTTTGCTTCCTGCTGGACTACGATGCGGGGAAACATCATTCCTCCTCCCCACATCCCACCGCCGATGGATAATTTCTTCTCAATCAGACCTACTTTCAGGCCTTTTTCCGCTATCAGGGCTGCACAGACAAGACCGGACGGGCCAGCCCCGATCACGGCAACATCCATCTCCATGTACTCTATGAGCGTATTGAGGTGTTCGGTAACGATTGCCCTGCTAATGGTGATTTCATCAAGCGTCATGTCCATACTGCGTCTCATTTGAACTATTTCTACGTTTTGTGCACCAGGGTCAGACCAGGATACGGAGCATTACCGTGCCATAAGGTCTGCAAACTTTCTGGAAGCGGCGGCAATATCCGGGCTGCATATGACTGCAGATATGACAGCAATCCCGTCAGCACCGGCCGCAAGGACATCGCCCGCATTTGACAGATTAATACCCCCGATGGCAACGATGGGAATGGATACGTTCTCCCTGATACTTCGAATCAGTTCAGGGCCCACTGCAGGTCCGGCATCTGTCTTTGTTCCGGTCGGATACACCGGTCCGACCCCAAGATAATCAGCCCCGTCCCTTTCAGCCTGAACCGCTTCCTCAACCGTCCCCACAGATACCCCGATGATAAACGGATGGGGAGCGAGCTCTCGTGCTGCAGAAAGGGGGAGATCATCCTGACCAAGGTGGACACCGTCTGCCCTGACTGCAAGCGCAATGTCCAGCCGGTCATTGACGATGAACCGGGCATCATGATGAGTGCACAGGGATCGAATCTTCTGTGCTATTGCATAGAGTTCTGCTCCACTTCTGCGTTTATCCCGGAGCTGAATGATCCTTGCACCGCCGGAGAGAGATTCTTTCGCAATCTGTATATGAGAACAGCCGGGAGCCAGAATCTCATCAGTAATGATGTACAGACCACAATCCATGTGCTGTTCTTAGGAACTGCAGATATATATCATACCACGTGAACTATCATACATACCTGGTGGAATCATGCTACACCGATTTGATCTGCGAGTCATCATCATTCTTGCAATCATCATAGGTATCGGTGGATGCACGACCCTGTTTTTTATGCACTACAAGGATAGCCAGCTTCGTGAGCAGATTCTTACCGAGACCAGGCTTGCTGCATCAGGTATTGATCTTGAGAACATCAGACATTTTAACGGATCAGATACCGATCTAACCAATCCTGCTTATACCTCAATGAAAGAGAAACTCGCCGATATGAAAGCTGCAGAACCGCTCAGCAGGTTTGTCTACATCATGGGGCAGCGGGATGATGGGGGCGTATTTTTTTATGTAGATTCCGAAACACCCGGAACAGAAGGCTACTCCCCGCCCGGACAGGACTATCCTGAGGTCACTGATCCTGTCCGTGAGATATTCACTTCAGGAAAAGAAGGGATAGTAGGCCCGACAACCGACCGCTGGGGTACCTGGATCAATGGCCTGTTACCGGTTAAGGATCCAAAAACCGGTGAGATCCTTGGAGTATTCGGGATTGATATCGACGCTGGTAACTGGACACTTCAAGTCATCTATGCCGGTCTGCCTCCTCTGGTCGGGACATTCCTCATCATCGTTATTTTCCTCTCATTTATCACCATTAACCGGAGAAAGGATGAGGAGAACGAAAAACTGGCAATATCTGAACAGGCATACCGGGAGAGTGAAGCGCGACTTCAGGCTATTCTTCAGAGTTCTCCGGCATTCCAGTTTGTCATAGATAACAATCACCAGGTCATTTCATGGAACAGGGCACTTGAGAAATTTTCAGGTATTCCTACCACCGAGATGATCGGAACAAGAGACCATTGGAGAGCGTTTTTCCCAACTGAACGGCCGCTTGTTGTTGATATTCTTCTTGACAGAAATTATGACATTCTGAATGAATTATATGGTGACAGTTGTCATCCCTCTGATCTCATCGATGGGGCATATGAGATGACCAGGTTTTATCCGGAGATGAAAGAGAACGGCATCTGGCTGTACATTCTTGCTGCCCCGTATAAAAATGACCAGGGTGAGATAATCGGTGCTGTTGAGACACTGATTGATGTGACTGAACGTCATCGGGCAGAAGAAGCGGTTAAAGAGGCGGTTAAAAAACTAAACCTTCTCTCCAGTATCACCCGCCATGATATTCTGAATAAAATCACTATGCTTCAGGGCCTTATGATGCTCATCGCCGAAGCAGTGGAGCATGATCCGGAGTCTTCAGAGTATGTGAAGATGGGAAAAGGAGCGATTAACGCAATTAAAAAGCAGATTGAATTCACCAAAACCTACCAGGATATCGGCCTTAAAAAACCGGAATGGAATGATATTACAGATGTCATCCAGAAGGTTTCAAAGGAGATGATCGTAAAGGACGTATCTTTTTCCATCTCTCTTGATGGAATCCAGGTCTACGCAGACCCGCTCATCAGAAAGGTCTTTTATAACCTGATGGATAACTCAATCCGCCATGGTGAGCGGGTTTCCAGGATCTGTGTTACGTATGACATCCAGGATGACACTCTTGTGATCAGGTATGCTGACGATGGAATGGGAGTTTCACCTGATGAGAAAACCTTGATCTTTGAGAAAGGGTATGGAAAGAACTCCGGCCTTGGCATGTTCCTTGCAAGGGAGATTTTATCCATTACCCACATCACTATCAGGGAGACCGGGGAGTATCAGAAGGGTGCTTTATTTGAGATACTCGTCCCGAAAGGGATGTACCGGTTTTCTCATCAGGAGCAGAGCCTGTCCTGATTCCCGGTTAAGACATAGGGGCCGGATATCACTGCATGTATTACGATATTCGATCCAGCCTGAACAGAAAAAAGACGGGGATCATCTGAGCCACCAGTGATACTCCCCTACAGGACTCTGAACATCTCTGCTTTTGATGCACTTCTTCCACGGCCTGCATCACGGGTTACTTCAAGGTCATACCATCCGGTCTCAGTTCCATTCGGAATAGTCAGATATCCGGTGATACGTGTTCCCTTGTACGAAACAGGCCCGGACACCGGGACCGTTGAGGCATTATAGGTGAGATTCAGGTTCAGGTACTCTCCATCCCCGAAATTCTTACCGGTCACGGTTATCTTCAGATCATCAGTCCCCACAGGGGCCCGGTCAGGTTCAATCGATGTGATAACCGGGGTGTTATTATACAGAATCCTGAATGCCCCGGCCTTTACCAGCTGCTGGCCTGATGGGAAGGTTATCGTCAGATCATACAGGTCTGGCATGGCATCTGACGGGATATGGAACCAGGCCTTCAGTTCATCGGTACGGACAAGCGTTGCCGATTCGCTCTGAATTGGATCCTCTCCGCTGGCGGTCAGGGTGATGGTTGATCCGTTTGCAAGGTTATTTCCGGTTATTGTTGCGGTCAGGTACTGCCCCTGCTCACCGGTATCAGGCTCAATTCCTGACAGGAGAAGAGATGTTTTCGTATAAATGGAGAATCCGGATTTGAGGATATCACTCTTATTATACCGGCTGGTCACCACAACGTCCCAGGCCCCCTGTTCAGCATTCTCCGGAATGGGGATGGTGCAGGTGATCTGGGTGGCTGAAACGATGGTAATATTCTTCGCCGATATGGTCTTTTCTCCCCGCTGCAACGTGACCCGGTCCCCGTCAAGGAATGACATGCCCCTGATGGTTACCTGGCGTTCTGTGCCCTGAATACCCCAGACCGGGGTTATCTGCAGGTTGAAGGGAGTGTAGGGCTCTCCACTCAGGTATGCATTGGTTTTCGTGGCAGACTGACCATCAGGATTTGTCACCGTAAGATCCCACAGACCTTCATGATACTTTGCAGGAACCTGGACAAACCCGATGATCCGGCCGGGTGAATCAACAACCGGATCAGTTCCCCGGACCGTAAGATCATTTCTTGCCAGGGTGAACGAAGCCCCTTTCAGGAAATTGCTTCCGGTTACCGCTACCTGCACCGGGGTATCCATGTCTCCCTGGTCAGGAGTGATGGCAAGGATCTGCGGCTGGGGGAGAGCGATGACCGTGAATGCCGATGAACGAACTGTTTCCTGCCCGTCTGCATTCATAACCGAGAGGTTCCAGGTGCCGGGCCTGGTATCTGTCGGGATGGCAAGGTCTCCGGATATCCGGTCAAAACTGACCGTCAGGTTGGTCAGGGTAATCTGCCGTGTATCCTGGGTGAGGCGGACCGTACATCCGGAGCGGAAGTACTTCCCGGTCAGCTGGAGCGGAACTGATGAACCTGCCATTGCTGAAGAAGGCGTGATATTTTCTATCTCCGGTGCTGCCGGTGGCTCGACATGAAATACCTGGTTATACCGGTGCTCACCCAGAGTGGGTGAGATGAGAGTCATCTGGTAGGGCCCGGGTGTTGCATCAGCAGGGACGATAACCCGGAAGGTCACGGATGTATTGGAGAGAGATTTTATGTCCGTGACATTCAGGACAGAATCGTCCTTCGCAAACCCAACGGTCATGTTCTCTGAAAATCCCTGTCCGGTCAGGGTTACCAGGTGGGAGAATCCTGCATGTACGGTATCAGGAGCAAGGGTGGCAATATCAGGGGCCTGTGCACCGGATACCGGAGTCAGACCGGTCAGCAACATTAATCCCAGAATGCAGAGAAGACGCCAGTACCTGGCAGAGAAGTGAGAAGTATTATTCATCTGTTTTGAATTCATGGAAAATCTCCCTGGAACTGATTGTTCCGGTATTCACCGTTCAATATTTGAGAGCGAAGAAGAAAAACTTCTGTGTAGGCATGCAGAGAGCGCTGCTTTAAACGCCATCAAACGACCTCTGCACGTAAGGAGATATCATCATGCACATCAGTACACCATCATGTATCCTTCGGCCCTGGTCGGTCAGTGACGCCCCCTCACTTACCATTCATGCAAATAACCCTGATATAGCACGAAATATGCGGGACGGGTTTCCATCCCCTTACACCAGAGATGATGCAGACCGGTTCATTGCCATGGCACAAAATCAGCAAACCGCCATCATGCTCGCCATAGAAGTTGAAGGAGAGGCTGTCGGAGGGATTGGTATTCACCCGTTTTCAGATGTATACTGCAGAACGGCGGAGATTGGATACTGGCTGTCACAACCGTATCATGGTAGAGGGATAGTCACCGATGCAGTCAGAGGATTTATTCCTGCTGTTTTTGAACATACGGACATGGTGAGGATTCAGGCAGGAGTATTTCATTTGAACCTGGCGTCAATGAGGGTACTTGAAAAGTGTGGGTTTGAACGCGAGGCCGTACATAAAAAAGCAATATGGAAGAATGGGAAATTTCTTGATGAACACCTCTATGTCCTTTTCAGGGACGAATATGAGAGCAGAAAAGAACCTATGTTCTGACGCTTATATACTAGTATGCAGCTGCTTCGGATACTCTCAATAATCCTCATTCTCCTGACATTCGGGATTGCAATCATGGTCTACCCGATCCTTCCGAACGAAATTCCTACCCACTGGAATATTCAGGGTCAGGTGGACGGGACAATGCCGGTATTCCCAGGTACCATACTCATTCCAGCCCTTATGGTAGGGATAACCCTTTTGATGATTATTCTTCCCAGATATGATCCCAAATGGGAAGCCTACCAGGAATTCCAGGGAGCATATGACGCACTTATCCTGCTGCTCAATATATTCCTCTTCCTACTCTTCCTCATCACCATTCTCTGGGCTCTTGGAATTGAAGTTCCGATGAACCAGGTTATGTCGGCCCTTTTCGCCATTCTCATGGGGGGAATTGCATTTTTTATCCGTCGGGTAAAACCGAACTGGTTTGCCGGGATTCGGACTCCCTGGACCATGGAGAGTGAGACCGTATGGAAGGCAACCCATGAACGCGGATTTCGCGTCTTTTTCATCATCGCTCTCTTCTGCCTGCTTGGGATCCTGGTACCGGAGTATGCATACCTCTTCATCCTTCTTCCGGTCATCATAGGAACCATATATCTT
>CAZEWE010000073.1:0-12060 GCA_964515765.1 uncultured Methanospirillum sp.
ATACTGTTCATGGAAATATGATCAGTAGAATTTGAAACCCGATAAATATTGTTGGCCATTTTTGGGACGTGAGTATGGCTTATGGTAGGTACATACAGCAGATGGAATGTACCTCCATCGCTTCCAAGATCTTTTTTGGTCTTCACTCATTCAATTTTTTTTCAGCAACCGAAAGAATTATCGGGTATCTCCCTCATGCTACTATTAGGCTTTGATTACCAACAAGGAAGGAAAAATGCAACAGTTCATTATGTTCAGGTAAGGATTTCTCTTGAGCATTTTGAAGAGATGCGCCGGTTTCCCGGTTTACACTCAATTACATGGGTGCTCAAAAAATTCCTGAAAAGATCAGTGTATTTTCCACCACTCTGTTAAAAAGCATCGGACCTTTCAAAGTTATATATGTCTGCAGAGGATGAGTTCAATGAGATTTACCACTTGTGAAGACCTGCTCAGCTCTAACAGTACCGATGTGGAAAAACTGGCTATACTTAGCGGACAATACCATGAATTACTCAAAGAACAAAGCATACTTTTAGAATCGGCTCGGATTCTGGGAGATAATAGCATTTCGGTCTTTGATGCAATAAAAATGGTTATCCAGGCCATCCCGAATGCTTTTCAGTACCCTGAGATCTGTCAGGCACGATACCGGTTCAAGTCATTTACCCGACAGACGGAGGGTTTTATTGAGACACCCTGGATGCTCAGGATCGAAGGGGCAGCATCAGACGGGGATATTATTACTCTAGAAATCGTCTACCTTGAGCAGCGTCCGACTTTTGAGGAAGGTCCGTTTATGAAAGGAGAGTATGCTCTTGCACAGGCCCTTCATAATCTCATCCTCATCGCTGTGAACCGGCAGATCATCATGGACAACCTGAAACGCCAGGTAAAAAAGAGTGAGATTGAACAGAAGAAAGCTGAGTTTATCATTCATAATGCACCCATCCCAATATTTGAAATAAATCCTGAACTTCAACTGAAAAAAACCAATCCAATCTTCCCGCATCTGACCGGTTATACTCCTGATGAGCTTCTTACCATGAAACTGACTGATTTTGATGTCGTAAGCCGGGACGGGAAGACGGTGAAAGAAGCCATCGAAAATCATGAGGTAGTTTCGGGTGAAGTTGCTGTTAGCACACCGGCAGGGGTGAAAAACTTTGAATACCGATATCTTCCAATTTTTGGAAGTAAAGGGCAATTATTCTCCATCGTGAATTTTTATATCGATAAAACCGCAGAAAAACAGGCAGCTAAAGAGATTATCAAAATCACCAAAGAAGCCAAATCAGGAAACCTTGACATCCGTGTGGATGGATCACCATACTCAGGAGAAATCAGGCAGATGATTGTTGGAATCAACGAGACCCTTGATGCTGTGACCGGCCCGGTAAAGGCTGCAATGAGGATAGCGGATCAATATGCACATGCCAATTTCTCTGCCCGCATGGATGAAACCCTTCAGGTTACTGGAAGTTTTGCCAGACTGAAGGAATCACTGGATAATATAGGGACACAGGTGGAGTTCGCAGTTCATGAGATACAGCGAATTGCAGGCAGGTTTGCACAGGGAGACTTTACTGCAGAATTTGATAAAAATCATGCAATTGAAGGAGACCTGGCCGACGTAAAAGTTGCACTTGATGGGATCAGTACCAATATTTCAGCGGTCCTGAAGGTTATCTCTGAGCGGATGGCCCACTTGTCCAGCCATGCCGAAACTGCCGGATCAGGAATCAGAGATATCAGCCAGGGTGCAGAATTAATCGCTAATGAAGCCGAAAGGGCGAGACAGAATGCAGAAAAAAGTGGAGAGAGCATTGAACAGGTGCTCAATACAATGGAAACCCTGACAGGGAAGATCACCGAGGTCTCAACCAGAGCCGGACAGGTTGCACAACTCAGTATAAAGGCCAACGATCTCTCAAGACAGGGAATCTTTGCAGCACAAAAAGCAGAACATGGAATGCAGGAGATAACCCGGAAAAGTGAGCAGGTCGATGCGATATTTTCAGAGATACGTATTCATATGCAGGAGATTGGAAAGATTGTGCAGTTCATTACCGATATTGCCAACCAGACCAATCTTCTTGCTCTTAATGCGGCTATCGAGGCTGCCAGGGCAGGGGATGCCGGAAAAGGATTTGCCGTTGTCGCTTCAGAGGTAAAATCCCTGGCTCTCCGGTCACGTGAATCTGCAGACCAGATAGCTGATATGATAACCGAACTACAAAGGAAGAGTGAAGCAGCATCTACGGCTCTTGGAGAATCAGGTGTAGCGGTTACCGAAGGGAGTGGAGCTCTTGGAGATACCCTCGGTATATTTAATTCACTCTCAGCATCGGTGGATGAGATCAGTACCAACATGGAACAGATGGCACGTGCCACAGAGGAGCAGACAGCATCATTTGAAGAGATCTCAGCCTCAGTGCATGAAATGAGTGCCAGGGTGAAAGAGACGGCAAAAGATGCCCTGAACTCTTCAGCAACCAGTGAAGAGGCTCTTGCAGTCGTCAGTCAGATAACAAAAGTAATTGCAGAGATCAACGATGCGGTATCGGTCATCGGAACCGAAATGGAACGGTTTTCATACAAATGAGGTTAAGGCGACTATAAAGAAAAACCTGGGAAGATTTAAAAAAACTCATGAAAGAAGAAGTGGCGAATAGTCACCTGTCCCAACTATCCGCTACCCATTGAATAAAACCAAACATCTTAAATTTATGTGATCCTGTAAAACGTATCAATTGCTACGCTAATTGGATCATTATCAGAAAGATATGTCAACTCAAATTCATCCGAACCTATGATCTTTCCATTTGAATATCCGTTATTCTGTTCTGCAAGTGATAACTCAGTTCCGTCTGCACTGATCACTCCGGCAAGTTCACGGGTGACTTCAGTACCATCACTCTTCTTAAACGAGGAATATCCGATAAAAATCCGGTCCTTCTGCTCAGTAATATTCAGAAAAAATAATCCACTATCTACCTCAGAAAAACCCTGACCACTGTTATATTCAACATACGGCCCGGTCCAGTTCCCGACCAGATCAGGAATGTCTGCTGTTGTTATTCCTACCATCCCGGCAATCAGGCCCAGAAGTAATACTGCCAAAAACCCTTTCATATGATAGAGTCACTTCCTAAAACCATATAATTACCGACCATAATAGCCCGGTCCTGATTCATCACTTCAAGGGATTGCTTGAATAATACAGGAGTTATTCATCAGAGAACCATGTAAATCAATGCGGAAAAATAAGAAAGGACCAGGTATCCAGGCACTACACCGATTACCAGATCTCAGCACCATTCTGAAAAACTGCAGTAAACATTTTTGCAGGATCAGACGTCTCCTCTACATGTGGAATCGGTTTATTTTGCAGGGAACCTAATCCCGGTGGCAGATAGAGAGTAAAGTTCAGGGGTGTGGTTCCCTGTGAAACCAATTTCAGATATTGCTGCAGACTTTCAGGATCGCTGTTCATCTGATTCGTGCTCCCCGTATAGTTCCCATTATTCCACCTTTTATCTGCATATTGGAATACCGACCCATACAAGGACTCAAGCATGATGGTATCAGGAGATTCGGTACCATAGAGGAGGCCCGTGATATGTTTCCATTTCGCATACTCCCAGCTCGGCCACATCCCCTTTCCCCACATCATACCGGAAACAAAGGGATCCTGAAAGACAGATTCGGCTTTTGACATCTCATATGCATATGATGCAATCCACATCAGTTGGTACTCATAGACGAAATCATGCCTGCCGGAATTCCATTCAGGAGTTGTATTTTTAAGCATGAACTGAACAGCTCTATAGAAATTACTCCGCAGCAGTCCGAACTCTTCATCGGAGACCTGTATTTGTAATGCATGAGAAAGAAGACTGAAACCAGGTGTCCAGAATCCCTTCCGTCCATTCTCATCATAGTCAATAATTCCATCCTGATTCTCGTCAAAACCCTTCATAAATTCCTGGTAGACTGATGAACCGGTTACCTCATCATGAGCCTGTGCATAACTGAGTAACGTCTTTTGCATATCCCACAGCATGCAGGTAGGATTATAATACATCGTTGTGGTCATTAATTCTGAGAATTCTGTCCCGTTCACATGACCAAGATGACCATCAATAGAGACAAGGGGAGAATGAGCTACACCATCCCAGCCGGTGACATGATATTTCTGTGTTCCGACTCCGCGATCCTCTGCATATTTATACAGATTATATCTGAATAGAGGAGAGTCAAGACCCTCTGTTGTCACGATATTCTTACCCTGTACCTCTGCAACGGGAACATGGTGGACAAATTCGGTTACCCAGTTATTCTTCTCTTTTAAGGGAATCGCTTCTGCCATGGGAAGGGTCTTGAAACAGTACCGGGCACACAAAAGGTCAAGAGCAACACAATCAAGTGATGCCCAGATATAGCCTTCCGGAACCCTGACTGCGATTCCCTCAGCATTATGATTCAGGTTTATCATATCGATGCAATCTGATACATGGATCATGAAAGTATTCTGTGCCTGAACTGCCCTGATGACATCGGCCTGGGTTCCTGGCATCCCAGCCGTCTTTGTTGCTTTATATGTCCCATCAGGATTTTTAAGTGGCAGGTAGGTTTCTGGATCCACATCAACTACCCAGGGCATATGGGGCAGTTTTCCCTTGAATGTTGGTCTTGGAACTGATGGCATGGCATATTCCCATTCATGTTCGCCGGATAGTGTATGGGAATGACACTGGGTCGGGTAAAGCCCGATTCCGAGATTCTTAATGGCATTCGTGATGAGATCCTGGGCATGGAGTTTTAACTTGGGAACATTAACGAGAACACAGCCGGGATAATCATGAATATCAGCCGGATCTCCGGGATCCCCTCCGATGATGACTTTATGGAGGGTTATCTTCTGAAAATTCGCCCCATCCGGGACCGGGACTGTTCGACCCCTGGATGAGTCGGTGAGATCATTCAGATCATATACCATGAGCCGGTTCTTCGCTTTTCCAGGAGCGAGATAAGTACCGGCAACACTCTCTTCATACCCGAGCATCGGATCGTCAGTGTGGGATGATGGATGTTGTGCTGACAGATATTTCCTGACAAAATAAAATGCCCATCCCCCGTAAAAATTCCCGCATCGTCCTTCATAAATGGCCTCAGGGGTTACCGTTCTCCCTGCATGTCCGCTATAGAGCTGGGCATACAACGATACCGATGTTGAGGCTTCACCGAGAAGCATCTGATGATAGGAAATGTCCAGATTGTCGTGAAACCACCGCATCAGGGCTGCAATGACCGACCAGTCTGTACATATAAGGCACCCAAGATCCTCTCCATGGGTCACCGGGTGGATGGCACAGGGACCGACAAGATTCGGCTTAAAGGCCAGTTTCTTTCCAGATTGTATGTCTTTCTTTACCCGGTCAGCAAAGCCAGTCTCCTCATTCAGAGAAGAGAGGGCCTTGTCAAGATGAAAATAGATATAATCGATGGCTTTGATAATATCTTTCCAGGCCGAGGTATCGTCATTATTGATAACCCGGGAGAGAAGGTCCGGAATCTTTGCATATGCCTGTAATGTGTCCATTCGAGAGCCTGAAACTGGTGCTCCGTCAACATCTGCTTTCTTTTTTCCCAAAGACGATTCAAAAAATGTTTCCTGTGTAGTGGACTTCTGAATAATCCCCATGTGATCTCCTGCCCGTTTCATGAACTCACTGGTTCTGCGTTTCTGTCTGCCTGGCTGATATCTGAATAATAAATTCAGACGTAGTATAGGTTTCGTGAAAGGCAGCCCATATAACCGGAATATTATCTGTGTAACTGATAAGACTTTGGAGAAAAAATCACAATCCATGAGTTGAATAGAGTAAAATGAAGATTGATCTGAATAATCGGCATATTCCGGGTTTTAATAAACCACCAATACCGGGTTAATAAAAAAGCGCATTTTTTCGATATGCTCACTCTGATGTTTTTATAAAAATCTAGTTTTTAATAATTAATATTTCATTTCAGCTATCTTTCACTACAGATATTGCGAAAAAATATTCATTGCACAGCTGAATGCCGTATCCAATACATTGGCTCATCAATGGTCATATGGAGTTACTTATAAGTATCTTATCTACTCATTCCCTCTTTATATACAGGTCAGGAAGGAGGAAAGGATGAGGATTAAAGATAAGGAGGATGGATTAACTCACCGGATGCCGGCCCATATCATCAGGTATGACCCGACTCAGGGAGGATTATGTCCCTATGACGATGTAACGTCTATCTCTATCTCGTATTTGACTGATATGCAGCCGCTTCGTGAACTGATCCCTGAGGAATTCGAGGTTACTGAACCGCTTATGGCGATAAATTATCAGAAATGCAATGCAGTGCAGTGGATGGGCGGTTCACAGTATTCCCTGGTGACGGTCTCATCTCCGGTCAGGTACATGGAGACATCAGAACCGATTGACGGGGTATTTCATCATGTGCTCTGGGAAGATAAAACAGCCCCAATTCTCGGAGGGAGGGAAGAGGCAGGAATGCCAAAAGTGTTTGCAGATATTCCTGAATACCGAAGAATGGATACGTCTCTTTCAGTCAATATCAGTCATGAGGGACGGACATTTCTGGAGATGGCCCTTACTCTAGAGAATCCTTATACTGCTGAAGAGATTTCCATAATGAATGAAAACAACGGTCGGGTCGTTCAGTTAGGATGGCGGTATATCCCAAAAGTGGGGCCATTTCCGGGTGCAGCACTCTCAGAAGCCACCTATTATCCGGTCGATAATGAATTTTTTTCAGGATCGGTATGTTCCGGCATGATAAAGTGGACAGAACTTACACCGATGCAGCATCCGATGCAGTATGGCATTATTTCCACCCTTGCATCTTTACCCATCCGGAAATATCTCCCAGGTTCATGTATGAAAGGCAAATCCTGGATGCGTATGGACCTTGCACGCTCACTCCCGTAGGTGATGATACTATGACAGATACATTTCACGACAAAATTGTAATCGTAACCGGTGGAACATCCGGAATCGGGTATGGACTTTGTGAAGAACTGCTCAGACGCGGTGCCATTGTACATGTCATCGGGAGTAAGCAGTCCAGTGTTGATAAGGCTCAGGAAACTCTAGGAAAATATCCAAATGCCCGGTTTGCAGCGGTTGATGTCCGGGATAATACTGCAGTGGAGAAGATGGTCAGTGACTGTGTAGCCAGGGACGGGCGTCTTGATTATATCTTCAATAATGCCGGCATCAGTCATAATTACCCGTATGAACTGGTAACCCCGGAATTATGGAAGGATATGGTGGATATCAATCTCTGGGGTGTGGTGTACGGCATCAACGCAGCTCTCAATGTTATGAGAAAACAGGGCAGCGGTCATATCATAAATACCTCATCGGTTGCTGCACTTGTCAGTTCTCCATTCCAGCCGGTCTATGTTGCTACCAAATGTGCTGTTGCAGGGCTTTCCAATTCTCTCCGATACGAGTATGAGCCCCGGAATATTTATTTTACCGTTGTTTATCCGGGGAATGTGGCAACACCCATCTTCCAGGGATCGATTCCTCCTGACTCGGTATCAGTTGAAGAGGCGGTACGGGTCATTCTTGACGGGGTAGAAAAGAAGGAACTCTCTATCGTATTTCCAAAACTCTATGCAGATATGGCTGAAAGATTCAAGGATCCGGCAGTTATGGATGCAGAACTCAAAAAAGCCATACCAGAAAAAGTAGCGTTCTTCAAAAAGACCCCTATGTACCAGTACGAGGAGAAAGTAGAGTCCCAGTTCAAAAAATAATTTTTTCGTTTTTTTCCTCTCATCAGAGATAATTGATTAGAGAATTTAAGCTCGAATAGAAAGAATTTTTCATCGCCACATGATCCTCATGAACTACTGGAGGGAAGAATCAGAATTATACCAAATAAAAAAGAACCAGTACATACACAGATATGGAAGACAAATATTCTACAGATACTGAAAATATCATCTTTCACAAGGTTATAATCCGGATAATTCCATTTATTCTGCTTCTATATGTCGTCAATTTCATCGACCGGGTAAACCTCGGGTTTGCAGCTTTGTCTATGAACCAGGACCTGGGTATCACACCGATGGTTTTTGGTTTCGTTTCAGGGATTTTCTTTCTTGGATATATTCTCTTTGAATATCCCAGTAACCGGATGATGGAACGGTGGGGGGCAAAGATCTGGCTCCCCCGGATTCTCATTTCATGGGGTATCATTGTAATTCTCCTCTCTTTTGTATCATCCGCTATCCAAATCGGTGCTCTTCGGTTTCTTCTGGGAGTAGCAGAGGCCGGTTTTTATCCGGGGATCATCCTCTATCTCTCATTCTGGTTACGAAATCAGGATATGGCAAGGGCTATCAGCTATCTCTTTTCTGCCCAGATAATAGCCATGATCCTGGGTGCACCATTATCTACCTTCATTCTTGACCACATCACCTGGTTCGGTCTTTCAAGCTGGCGCTGGCTATTTATTCTTGAAGGATTACCTGCCGTAATCCTTGGTATTATCGCATACTTTGTTATAGCGAATTCTCCACAGGATGTATCATGGTTATCATCCGATGAAAAAAGATGTCTTTCAGGCACAATCAAAACCGAAAAAGAAAGTAAGGGGGTAGTCGAGAGAAAATCGATACAGTATTTTTTCACAAAGGTCTGGTTTCACCGGATTTGGATAGCATATTTTCTCGAAGTATGTGCCGGATACAGTATCATATTCTGGCTGCCGCAGATAATCCATTCACTTGGCTTTTCAGATTCTCACATCCAGGTCGGATTGTTATCTGCAGTTCCCTATTGTGCTGCACTTATTGGAATGATATTCTGGTCCAGACATTCAGATAAAACCGGTGAGAGACGATATCATCTCATAATAGCCTGGGGATGTGCAGCTCTTGGATTTGTATTGGATGCACTCTTTAGCGATCCATATCTCTCACTCCTCTCTCTCATCGTACTTACCACAGGAATATATGCAGGAGTCCCGATATTCTGGGCGATGGTAACCGAAAAAATGCGTCATATTGATGCATCCGGCGGAATCGCACTTGTCAATTCACTGGGGACAATAGGCGGATTTGTCGGACCTTTTTTAATGGGTATTTTTGTTCATTCGTCCGGAGAAGTTGATGCTGTTCCTGCTCTTCTCATGTATGCAGGGTTTATGATAATCTCACTCATATTATTATTCACCGGCAATAATCTGTCTCTATCAGAGAATCAGTCACATCAATAATTTTTACACTTTTTGGAGTAATTAGAAATTTTTGTTTTCATTCTCTTTCAGGCAGAATGAAAAAAATGTTTTACTATGGAAGGGGAGATCGAATGATCTTTGCTCCCATTCGTTCCAGAGTATTGAGATGGCACTGTTATTCTGTACAAGCCGGAATACTTGTATCGGTAACCTTATGAACAACCGGACCATCGAATCGTCCTTTCACTCCCAATGCCAGAAGAACAATCAGTAACCTAAACAGTCCGGAGAGAAAAAAATATGTAGATTTGAGACCGAGAGAACGAGCCCTGGCATAAAGGAGAAGACTCATACCCACATATTTCATGCAAGTATGTATGTAAAAAACTCCCTTTATCAAACAAAGGGTTGCATAGACCCCAGTTAGTAAACAATACATAATTATGCCCTGAAAAACGATATTTAAGAATAATTATGAATACAGGGATTTCACCAGATATTCCCGGAGCATCATATGCCGGGCTTCTCTTTCTTCTAGCCGGTTCTCTCATCTTCATGGGAATTATTACGGCAGAAATTTTTTATCCCCAGGGCTACACAACAGCCAACAGTGAAATCAGTGATTTAGGAGCAACCAGACCACCGGACAGTATCTCATACCAGCCATCAGCCACTCTCTTTAACTGGACCATGATACTGAGTGGCCTTTTGATTATCGGAGGATCACTCCTCTTATTCCGAAATAAAAGTGAACGGTTTTTCAAACTCTTTCCCCTTCTCCTCGGTATTGGTGTGCTTGGTGTCGGTCTATTTCCGGGTAATGTAGCAGTAATTCATCCCATTTTTGCCTTGATGGCCTTCATCTCCGGAGGGCTTTCCTGTATCCTCTCATGGAAGATGACAACCGGCCCGCTCAAATATGTGTTTGTAATTTTCGGAGCAGTGACATTACTCTTCTTATTCCTCCAATCGTTCTTTATTCCGGTCTTTGGTGATGGAGGTACGGAACGCTTTGTTGCATATCCGGTTGTTATCTGGCTTATCGGGTTTGGCGGATTTCTGACTGGAAAATACGGAACTCCGGAGGGAACATGACCACCATAATTCAGGCTGATAATCTTCACAAATCATTTCCCACGACAACCGCAATCGATCACCTCAGTTTTGAGGTCCTGGAAGGTGAGGTGTTTGGTTTGCTCGGTCCGAATGGTTCAGGGAAAACAACCCTTGTCCGTTTGCTGAACGGCGTGCTTACCCCGACTTCGGGAAGAGCATATGTCTTTGGGAAGGATGTAACAACGGACGGCTCATGGATAAGGGCCAGAACAGGAGTTCTTACTGAAACCCCTTCACTGTATGAGAGACTGACGGCGAAGAAGAACCTCTCATTCTTTGGAAGGTTTTATGGGATTCCAGATGCCGAGATACCAAAACGAACAGACGAGATGCTCTCACTTATGCATCTTTCAGACCGGGCTGATGAACCGGTCGGTGGGTTTTCAAAAGGGATGAAACAACGTCTTGCCATTGCCCGGGCACTGATGCATGACCCGCCAATTCTGTTCCTTGATGAACCAACTTCAGGACTTGACCCGGAATCATCCAGGCAGGTTGAAGATATTATCCAGGAGCTTGCATCAGACGAACAAAAGACCATCTTTCTCTGCACCCATAATCTCTCGCAGGCAGAACGATTATGCAGCAAAGTTGCGATGCTCAATACAGGGAAGATTCTTGCACAGGGAAGTATTCAGGAGCTTTCCCGTCGTCTGTTCTCAGCGATTCCGGTTGAGATGGAATTCCTCCACGAACCTTCAACGGCTGTTATTCAGGCAGTCAGGAATACAAAGGGAGCCACGGTTGATTCTGTGGAAGGGACTACTATCCTCTTTCATGTCACCGATAAAGAACTCATTCCATCGATTATCAAGGCCGTAATTCAGGAGGGAGGAGACTTGTTCCGGATTGCCCCACAGGATTATTCTCTTGAAGAGATTTATTTCACCGTCCAGCGACAGGGAGGGATGACCGTATGAATTTCCGGATAATCAGGGCAATAGCAGAGAAGGATATCGAGGATGCACTCCATAATCCCATCAATATCTATGGAGCTCTTATCATTTCATTCATCTTTGCAATCCTTATACCCGTTCTCATCACCCAGACACCATCATTTGATCCAAATTTCACCGGGCAGGAGGCGTTTGATGAGATTGAAGCACTCATCCCGCCACCTCTTGAATCACTTATCGATACCCTGACTCCCGAAGCATTGTTCATTGTGATTATCCTGGGATATCTCATCGCTCCGCTCTTTCTGGTCATCCCCCTGATGATCTCCTGTATCATTGCATCAGAGGCATTTGTCGGAGAAAAAGAACGAAAAACACTTGAACCGCTCCTCTATACCCCGGCAACCGATACCGAACTGTTCCTTGGAAAGATTGCTGCAGCCATGATTCCGGGGATTGTGTATACCTGGATGAACTTTCTCATCTTCGCCCTGATCGTAAATATTGCAGGACTTCCGATTATGGGTTCATTCTGGTTCCCGACCATGAACTGGATCGTCATGATGATCTTCCTGGTCCCGGTGATTTCTCTTCTTGGGGTATCAGTGACGATTATCATCTCTACCCGGGTAAAAACCTTTATGGAGGCCTACCAGGCGACGGGAATCCTGGTTCTTCTGGTCGTCGGGCTGATGATTGCCCAGTCTGTTGGGTTATTATTTCTCTCTCCGGGGGTTACCGTACTTGTTTCGCTCGTGGTATTGGTTGTCGATGCTCTTCTGATAAAAAT
>CAZEWE010000074.1:0-11986 GCA_964515765.1 uncultured Methanospirillum sp.
CCTTCACTTACGCTGGATAAAATCTCCTGAATACACTGGTTTCGTGCTGAGAGAGTCGATTCAATCTCCTTCAGGTAGGAGATATCCTGCATCGTGGTGAGAAGGACCGGTTTTTCATTCCAGTTCAGGGTACAGACTGAAAAAATCCCGGTGATATAGGTCCCATCCTTTCTCCGTATTGTCACCTCCTTTTCCCGGGGAGATGACTGCTTGGTAAGGCCGGTTACAATCTTCCTCCGGTCTTCAGGATCTTTGAATACATTCAACTCAAGTGTGGTTTTCCCAATGACTTCATCCCGTTCATATCCGACTGCCCGGACAAAAGCCTGGTTAACTTCGATGAACTCACCGGTATCGGGATCGGTTAGGCTCATCGGGGTGGCGTTTTCTGCAAATATCCTCCGGTATATCTGATCATGCATCCGGTGCGTCTGATGGGGAGTTCTCCTGCTTTCAACCGATTTTATAATGAGTGCAGAAAGGTTCTCCCCCCATGAAGAAGATGCAGAGTCAATCCGGAAATATCCGTCAACAAGGGGAAGGAGCTCATGCTGATATGGCTCTTCACCGGCACAATACAGGATAACGGCAGATGGCCAGTAGGTTCTGATTTTTTTAATCTCGTGAGAGAGGGATTTCTGGCCTGCTACCCCGATCAGGATACAGGAAACATCAGGGAACTTCTCACGAGCGGATTGTTCAAGTCTCTGAATTGAATCGGACAAAAACCCTGCTGACTGAATACCATCCAGTATACGTGTGGATACATCGTCCGGAAATCCGATCAGGAGAACATGAATGGTATGAGGAGTATGATTCATTGGATTCAGGAATATTCCTATCCCTTCATAATCGAACTCTATGTTTATAGGTTTTTCAGTCTGCTCACCGTAACGGTGGGTTTTATATCTGAAAAGGTACCGTGAGGAAATCGGCCAGCGTCTTTTGGTACGAAATCACCGGTTGTATGAATCTATCCTGATCCATGATGTGCAGAGACCCATTGTCCAATCCCACAAACGAGAAATCCGCATGCACTGAGAAATGAGACTGGTTTCATACTCATTCCGTATAAAAATGGATTTCCAAGCAGATATCCGAGGATAAGAATCGCTCCGGCACATGAAATGAGTATTGCTAGAATGGGGGCATATCTGAACTGATGTCTGTTTGCGTACAGGCCGAGTGCAGTTAAGAGAAATAAAACGGCACTTACCGGGGACATGGAACTCTCGGGGGCGATCAGGAATATCTGATCTGATGCATGGGAATATATGTGGATAACTCCGGTTCTCCCAATCGCACTGAAGAGAAGCACCCATATTCCGATAAGAGCGGGTGGAATAAGGAGAACGTCCTGAATAATGAGAAACCGTGGATCCCGTATTCCATATTCAGCAAGATAGAGACTTATTCCAAGCAGAATAAACAGGACTGCTGAAATCGGGGCTATTGTCACGCTATCCGGGATTATCGTGACAAGAGTTCGTGAGGAAAGAGCCCATCCGGATAATCCCAGAATACCGATGCCGACGATCATCACCGCCCAAAAACCGGTGTGATATATGATCTGTCTTTTCTGATCCGGTTCCTGGTTATGGGCGTCTTTCATCATGATTTTTAGAAATGATCTGGCAATCGGAGATCAACCGCTTTTCTAAAATGCCAGTTTCCCGATCTCCTGATATTATTTTTCAGATTGGAATCCATAGGTCTTATACCCGTTCAGCCCTAGAAGGACGTTCCGGACCTTTTCAGATTTCAGTGATCCCAGATCCAGTTTCTGGATGCAGATATCAATCTTTTTAACTGCATGGAGTATCGTTTCATTCTGATTGATATCCGATTCCTCACAACATGACATGATGACCGATAAGGGATTTCTTATCTGATCCCCAATCGTTGCTATCTGGTGAAGGTTATCATCAATCTGGGTAACTGCCCGTTTCAGTTCTTCCATCGCCTGTTTCCGGAAGGTGATATCACGACAGATGATAAGGCAGAGCCTGGTACCGTTCTCCTCAAATAAGTGAGCACTCAGTTCGACCGGGATGACATGCCCGTCTTTTGCGATATGCTCACCTTCAAAGGTAAGGTGTTTTTTCTCAAGTAGCGTAGCCATGAACTCCTGGTAATGGGCAAACTGTTTTGCGGTGTCAATTTCGGCCATATGTTTGCTCAGCAGTTCTTCATGAGAATACCCGAGTAATGAGGAGGCGACGCCATTTGCTTCAAGTATCCTGCCAAACTCACCATTCGGGGTAATCTCATGCAGAATTATGGCATCGTTGGCATATTCAAAAAGGCTCTTATATCTCTTTTCAGAAATCCGTAAAGCTTTATTCAGACCTTCCAGTTCGGTCAGTTTCTTTTCCAGCTGGTGAATCAGTCGTTTGTTATGGAGAGAGAGGTATTCGTTCTCTCCAAGGATGATGGTCTTTGGCTCTGCATGTTCTTCAGGAATATCATGGATAAGGTCGCGGATTATCGTAATAAACTCAGCCGGATCGGTTGGTTTTACAATGAACCGGTCTGCTCCCAGGCTTTCGGCAAACTCCCGGTCTTTTTGTTCGGTATATGCAGCAGTGTAAAAAACGAATGGAATCTTGCTCAATTTGGGATCTTTTTTCACTTCACGGCAGAGTTGAAACCCGTCCATCTTTGGGAGCAGGATATCGGAGATGATGAGGTCCACCGGTTCAGTGCGTAATGTTTCAAGTGCCTGTGTACCATCTTCAGTAGAGAGTACAGAATAGCCATATCCGTCCAGAAGCTTTTCAAGCAAGTACCGGTTGATATACTGGTCATCAACAATCAGGACATTCATCGCTCTGTTACCCCTGGATCTTAAAATGAACTTTTATCTGATCAACAAATGTAGCCGGATTTATTGGTTTTTCAATATAGTCCGTTGCTCCTGCTGCAAGTATCCGCTCCTTGTCTCCCGCCATGGCATATGAGGTAACGGCGATAATCGGGATGGTATCAATCCCGGGGGTGCTCCGAAGGATACGAGCTATCTCATACCCGTCCATCTCAGGCAGCTGGATATCAAGAAGGATAATATCCGGTTTCTCTTCTTTTGCTTTCTGAATCCCGATTATTCCGTTTTCTGCTTCTAAGACGGTATATCCATTTGATTCAAGCAAGAAATGGATGAGATAGAGATTTTGTGCATTATCTTCTATGACGAGAATTTTCTGACTCATGATAAATTTTCTCCTGCTGGCAAAATAACCGTAAATTCACTTCCCTGTCCCGGTTCACTCGTGACCGAAATGGTTCCTCCATGCAATTCCACAAGTTTTTTACAGATGGATAATCCCAGGCCTGTTCCTTCATGTTTCCGGGTGGTTCCGGTATCTATCTGCTGGAACGGCCGGAATAGTAATTTCATCTCCTCATCAGTAATCCCGATACCGGTATCTGATATGGAGACACACACATTATTCTCCTGAAGGTAACTTTTCACACCAACATATCCCTGGTCGGTGAATTTAATGGCATTATTTATGAGGTTGATAAGGATCTGCTCAATTCTCCGCTGGTCTCCTATTATGAATCCGGTATCAGGTGATATATCAACCCGAAGATCCAGTCCCTTATCCTCTGCACTCTTCTTCAGGGTTGTGCATACTGATTCTACTGCCTTTTGAACATTCACCGGTTCTTTTGCGATATTAAGTTCTCCTGCCTCGATTTTTGAGATATCCAGAACATCATTGATAAGTGCAAGCAGATGCCTGGCACTGTTCTGGACCATTCCGAGCTGCTTCTCCTGTTCCTTGTTGAGCGGCCCGGCAAGCCCCTGGAGGATGATACCGGTAAATCCGATGATTGAATTGAGCGGAGTTCTGAGCTCATGGGACATGGTTGCGAGAAATGCGGATTTGAGTTGATCTGCTTCCTCTGCACGATTCCGCTCCCTGATGAGATCTTCGTTCGTCGCCTCAAGTTGCTGTGTCCGTTCTTTGACAAGGTCTTCCAGGTGATCACGGTATGATGATAACTCGTTGAATGCCTTTTTCTTCTGCTCCTCTTCCTCCTTTATCTTTCCAATCATCCGTTCAAAGGAGTTTGCAAGTTCCTGGACCTCACCCTTGGTCTGCAGGTCAATTGTCTGGTTCAGGTTCCCGGTCTCGGTGATATTTTTTGTAATATCGGTCAGGTAGGAGAGGGGCCGGATTATCGTCTTATCAAGGATTATAAGGGTGGTGATGCTGAGAAGAATGAGTGCCAGGAAGACAAAGAGCAGCATATATATCACCGACTCCATCATCTCCTTTTCAATCTCATGATATGGGATGGTAATGAGCAGTTTCCAGCCCAGCATAGGCGATGTATAAAAAATCAGGTATGCAGACGGGAGGGTGAGAATCCCTTTGCTGGTATTCAGAAGATAATCTGTCTGTTCTTCTCCAAGACTTTCATGAATATTTGTAAATAATGCGCTTTCATTCCTTGACGCCAGGATGGTTCCATTCTCATTTACCAGCATTATCTCTCCGGATCTCCCGACATCGAATGAAGAGATATACCTGGTCAGGTTGGTAAGGGTGATGTCCGCTCCCAGGACACCATAGACGGTTCCATTCGGATAGGTCAGAGCCTTGACAATGCCTATGTTGATATCCGGCGATGTGACCGACATATACGGGTCGGTCATCATGATTTTATCCGGGTTCTGTTTTCCAAGGATATACCAGGGCCGGTCTCTGGGGTCATATTGTGTCGGTCTGGGCCGTGGATGGGATCTGACAAAAGTGCCTGTCTCCCGACCCATGTATACTGAGTTAACCGACGGGTGAGTGAGCCGGAATGCATTCAGATCATCTATAATCCTGGCCTCCCGTGGGCCGATATGATAGACAAAGGTATCTTCTGATGCATTCAGAAAATTAGTAAACCCGGTATCATCCGGATCTGTTATGATATCATGCAGCAGCAGTTCAGAAACATCCTGCTCAACCTCCCTGATAAAATTGGAGATTGCAAAGTCGATATGTTGTAATTGGTTCTCAGTATCTGAATGGATTGTCTGCAGGTTTTTTTCATGAATTGATGAGGGCATGATAACTCCAAGACAGACCAGTACGAGGGTAATGATACACAGGTATAAGAGCAGAACCCGTGTCCGGAGTTTCATGAACGGAATATTTCTTTTTCTTATATATAATATCATCACAAATTTGTCTTCTCATGGGATTTGATGATAATTTCTTCGTTTTCATAATGGTTGAATAATGGTTGAAGAAGCACTCAAATACTCAGAGGTCAATTGACTACTATTGGAAACCGATGGATCATGATCGGGAAAGGATATACGGGTATTACCTTGGGGAAGAATGGTCCTGGGAGAGAACCCTGGTGTTCATTCCTTTTGCATGTTTGTTTATCTTCAGGTATGAGATACAAAGGAAACGGGGGCTGGCATGATTCCCCTTCATGATTCTAAAAAGTCTCTCCTTACCTTGATCCTTGGAATTTCGCTCGTTTTTTTCCTCATTGTCCTGATTGGATACCTGGCAGTCGACAGTCAGCAACAGGCTGCCGAGGAGCAGATTTATTCAGAGCTTGAGACTATTGCAGAGCTGAAAGCCGGCACTATTTCTGACTGGTACCAGGAGCGGCGATCTGATGCAGAGGTTGCCATGCATAATCAGATGCCATTTCAGTATCTTCAGATTCATGAAAAACCAGGAAAACCTGACCATATCAGGGAAGATCTGACCGCCTGGATGGACAGCCTGGTAAAAAATTATAATTACCGGGGTATTGTGCTCCTCAACCAGACCGGGGATATGGTGGTGTCCGTTCCTGCCTCTGCAGAGGTCAGCGATTTTAGTAAAAACAGTACGCTTGAGACGACTCTTCTATCAGATACTCCTGTGTTCACCGACCTCTTTTTAGACCCTGTCTCCAAAGACAGGCTGATGGAGTTCTGGGTTCCGGTCCGGCTCCGTGCAGGGGAGTCATCCATGGGTGTTCTTGTTCTCCAGATGGATCCTGCAGAGTACCTCTATCCATTGATCCAGACCTGGCCCACCCCAAGCAGGACTGCAGAATCCCTCATCACCCGGTTATCCGGAGAAAATGTCCTGTTCCTCAATGATCTCCGTCATGTGCCGAATGCAAGCCTCTCTCTGACAGTTCCGGTATACGAAGAAGATGTACCCGCTGTCATGGCTGCAAAAGGGCAGCATGGGATCGTAAAAGGGAATGATTATCGTGGTGTACCGGTTCTGGCCTATATCTCTGATATCCCTGATACCCCCTGGTATATCATTGCAAAGATTGACCAGGATGAGATATATGCTCCGTTCCGAGCATTTAGTCAGCTGGTGACCGGTGTAATAATTCTTCTTCTCTTTGTTGCAGGCCTTGTTGTGCTGGTATTCTGGAAAGTCAGGGAGAATGAATTTATCAGTCACCAGTTACAGCAGAAACAGCATGAGTTATTCCTGGCCGAAAGAGTCAGACTGTTCATGCAGCAGGCAAATGATGCTATTCTTATCCTTGACAAAGACTGGCACATCCTTGAGGTCAATGATGCTGCAGTTCAGATGTACGGGTATTCACCGGAAGAATTTAAAGAAAAAAATTTGTTTGACCTCAGGTCAGACAATGCTAAAAAAGATATACAGGAGGATCTGGATCGTCTCTCACAGACGAACAGCCTCATTATCTCAACAGATCATAAGGGAAAGGATGGCAGGATCTTTTCGGTTGAGGACAGCATCAGGATTATCGATATCCAGGGAGCACGATACATCCAGGCGATAATCAGGGACATTAGTGAGCGAAAGAGATACGAACTGGAACTTCTTGATAAGAATGCTGAACTCTATTCGCTCAATCAGGAAGTCAGTGCCTCCTATGAAGAATTGGCATCACAGGAGGAAGAACTACGCGATCAGATGGAGATGCTTCGTGAGCGGGAGATCGAATTAGTCGAGATGAATCATCGTCTCAATGAAGCACAACAGGCAGGCCGTGTTGGTATCTGGGAGTATTATGTCAGAACAAATAAAATCTGGGGGACAGAAGGGGCACTTCGCATCTATGGGCTGTCACCTCCCCCGGACGGGATGTATGACATTTCAGTAATCATGAACTGCATCCAGGACCGGGATCGGATCGCCTCTGCAATCAATGCTCTCATAGAGCGGAATATTCCGTTTGATACGACCTATCTCCTCCACCCTGCAGACGGATCACCTGACCGGTTCATTTCATCCATTGGAGTACTGCAGTATGACGAAGAGAACAATCCTTACAAAATTGTTGGAGTAATTCAGGATATAACGGAAAAACATCTGCTTGAAGAAGAAGTCAAACAATACCAGGAGAAACTCCTGGCTTTGTTTAATTCTCCAATCCTCGGATCAGTCTTCAGTGACATTCATGGCCGGGTTTTTGAGGCGAATGATGAGTTTCTCCGGATTATCGGATACACACGAGAGGAATTCGTCCGGGATGGAGTGGACTGGACCAGAATTACTCCCCCGGAGTATAGTGGTCGGGATACTGAAGCGATAGTGCAGGCACAAAAGACCGGTAACTGTCCTCCCTATGAGAAACAGTACCTCCGGAGGGATGGGACCCGGATATGGGTTCTTATCGGGTATGTTCTCGTAGGCGAGACCCGGGACCAGGCGGTTGCGTTCGTCCTTGATATCTCCCAATTAAAAGCAAATGAGGATGAGATAAGGTCGCTGAATCAGGTCCTGGAAGAACGGGTCATCGAGCGGACAGATCAGTTACAGTTCATCAATGAGGAACTCCAGGGGGAGGTTGAAGAACGATTATCTGCAGAGAAGAAACTCCAGGAGGCCCTCTCTGTATTATCTGCAACTGTCGAGTCCACAGCAGACGGGATATTTGTAGTGGATGCGTACCGGAGAGTTTCCGTATACAATAAGACATTCGCTGACATGTGGCAGATACCTGATGCAGTGCTCCGACAAAAGGATGAGAAGGTTATCCTGAAAGAGCAGGTAAAACAGGTAAAAGATCCCGATTCCTTCTGCTCAAAAATTACGGAAATCTACCATAACCCGGGGATAGATTCCTTTGATGTGATAGAACTTGCAGATGGCCGCATCTTTGAACGAATCTCAAAACCCCAGCGGATTGGGTACACGATAGTCGGCCGTGTCTTTAGTTTCCGGGATGTGACCAGGCATAAGGAGATGGAGGCCCAGATAGAAAAGTCGCTTCGTGAAAAGGAGATACTTTTAAAGGAGATTCATCACCGGGTCAAGAATAATATGCAGGTTGTCTCAAGCCTCCTCTTTATGCAGTCCCGGTTGTCAGATGATCCAAGACTGAAAGAGATCCTCCTTGAGTCCCAGAACCGGGTCAAATCCATCGCACTGGTCCATGAGGAACTCTATCAGTCCATGGATCTTGACCGGATTGATTATACCCGGTACCTGAGAAAGATCACCCGGAATATCTTTGATACGTATAAAGTAGATACCAGCCGGATATCACTCTCATTGCCAGAAACGTCGGAATTTCTCACGATATCGAAAGCAGTGCCATGCAGCCTTATCGTGAATGAGCTCATCTCAAACAGTCTGAAACATGCATTTCCGAAGAGCCGGACCGGAACGATTCGGATAGAATTCCAGCTCCAGGACGGGATGTACTCGTTCATATATGCAGATGACGGGATTGGTATTTCACCGGAGATGTCCCTGAAACCACCAAAAACACTGGGCCTTGAGCTGATACAGGGACTGGTAAAGCAGTTGACCGGAACAATGCAGGTTTATCATGATCAGGGGGTCAGGTATGAGATTTTCTTCCCTGAATGATCAGCCGATACTTGTCCGAATCCTCCTCTTCACTCTTGTTTATTTCATATTCGCGAAGATATGTCTCAATTTCGGGATCAGTTACGGGAATGTCTCACCGGTCTGGATTCCATCGGGCATTGCAGCGGCAGCAATCCTGGTCTGGCGTCTCCCGGTTCTTCCCGGTGTATGGGCCGGCACCACCCTTGCCGTCCTTGGAACAGGCGTCTCTCCCCTGTCTGCACTCATGATGGGATGTGGCAACAGCATTGAGGCGCTGGTTTTTTACTCCCTCTATCGTCTGTATCAGGGGGGAGTATTCTCTCTTATAACACCACCAAAAACCTTCTGGTTCCTCCTCATAAGTGCATTATCTTCTCTCTGCGGGAGTACCGTCGGAATTATCTCCCTCTTCTCCCAGGGATATCTGTCTGTTGATGCGATTCCTCTGAACCTGTTTACCTGGTGGCTCGGCGATCTCTCCGCTATGCTCATAATTACGCCCCTCCTTCTCTCCTGCTGTCCGGGGACAACTCCGAAACCCGCCGTCAATCAATGGGCTGAGTATGCTCTGTATTACCTGATCCTGCTTCCCGGTTCATACCTCATTTTACTTGGGACCTCTCCCTATCTGTTCCTGATTTTCGTCATTTATGCAGTATTCCGCTTTTCTTTTATCCATGTTCTCCTCACCCTGCTCCTTGGTGATCTGATAGCCGTCAGCATGGTCTGGATGAGTCATGGGGCATTTTTCAGCCAGCCACTTCCGTATAGTCTTCTAACATTTCAGCTCTTTATCGTGGTCACCTCAATAACCGGGCTTTTTCTCTATTCGGTGGTCAGGGACCGTCTTGAAGCTCTGGAGGAATTACAAAAACTGAACAATTCCCTGCAACAACAGATAGAAGAGCAGACACGAATCATCCGCCAAAGTGAGGAACGATACAAGTCACTTGTGGATAATGTGCCTGATATCATTCTGGTCCATCAGAATGGGAAAATTCTCTATGTGAATCCTGAAGCTGCCCGGATGATGGGATACTCGAATGAAGAACTGTATGGAACTTCCCTTTTGGTTCATGTTCCCGAGGAGTATCACTCAGTTCTTGGGTCTGCGATTCGCAGACGGATGGATGGGAATAATATTCAGCCCTATGAGATAGAAGTCTTCTCAAAAGAAGGGGGAAGAAGAACTGTTGTTGTCAGGGGGACAAAGATCCAGTACCTGGGGACCCCTGCTTCACTGAACGTCCTGACCGACATTACCGACCGAAAGAAGATTGAAGATCAGTTACGGTACCTGAATGAAAACCTGGAACGGCAGGTAGAGGAGCGGACGAAGGAGCTGAATACCTCATTACAGGAGAAAGAGGTTCTGCTCAAAGAGATTCATCACCGGGTCAAGAATAATATGCAGGTGATCTCAAGCCTTCTTTTCATGCAGGCACGATCCACACAGCAACCGGAAGTCAGAGACATTCTTCTTGAGTCGCAGAACCGGATAAAATCAATTGCACTCGTTCATGAAAAGCTCTACCAGTCACGGGATTTTGAAAAGATCAACTATAAAGATTATCTGGATAAAATCGCCCACCATATCTTTGAATCATATCAGGTGATTCCCGGGAGTATTCATCTGGATGTCAGATCAGAAGCGGTCTTCCTCACCATTGAGAAAGCAGTGCCGTTAAGCCTTATCGTCAATGAGCTGATTACCAATTCAATAAAGCATGCATTCCCAAAGGGCGGACCTGGAGAAATAATAATTCATTTCTCTCTTGAAGATACCCGGTACCACCTGATCTACCAGGACAGCGGAGCAGGAATACCTGACGAATATTCATTTGAAAAGAGATCCACTCTTGGTATGCAGTTAATCCAGGGGCTTGCCGGACAACTTGACGGGACTATCAGGTATGACAAACTACAGGGTTCCCGGTTTATTATAGATTTTCCTGCATGAAAGTCTTGTTTGCCCGGCTTTTTTGCCATGCATGTTCGCCCAACAGATCACATAATTTAAAAATCCTATGATCACAATCTCTATCTCCTTGTATGATAACTATAAGACATCAGAATGGGAACAGCATCTGGTGCTGGTATTGAGATGATCATGAACAAATTCAGAGAACGTTTATTGCATCATCACATCCGTAACAGAGGCAGACAGGAATGAATACAGCCATCCGGATACTTGTTGTCGAAGATGAGTTTGTTACCGGCCTTGAGATACGGGCACGTCTTGAAGACCTTGGATATGAGGTCCTGGATATTCTTGACACCGGGGAAGAGGCGGTCAGAAAGGCTGGAGAACTCCGCCCTGATGTCATGATCATGGATATCACGCTCCGGGGAGAGATGACCGGAATAGAGGCCGCTGATACCATCCGCAGAGATTATAATATTCCGGTCATCTATCTGACTGCCCATTCTGACGAGGCTACGGTCCAGAAGGCCGTCCATTCAGAGCCATTCGGGTATCTTATAAAGCCCCTGGATGAACGGGCATTGCATACAACAATCCGGATGGCACTGTATAAACATTCCATGGACAAGGCCCTGATTGAGAGTGAAAAACGATATAGGACCATTGCTGAACTTTCCGAGGATCTGCTTTTCATTCTGAACAGGGATAAATCCATTGCATTTCTCAATTCTCATGCCCGTGCTTTCTTTCATGTATCTTCCGAGCATCCACCATATCCTTCTCTCCATGAGATGGTTCCCCCGGATCTTCTGGAAAAAATTGAGCTGCAGATCTCAACGGTCTTTGAATATGGCAGTTCCCTCCATGCAACCCATCATTTTACCTTTCATGAGGAGGATTTCTGGTTTGATTGTTCGATCGTCCCCGTTGTTACAGCGGACGGTGTTGTTCAGGTAATCGGCCAGTTCCATGATATCTCTGCACTGGTAAGAATTGAAAAAGAGGTGGAAAAGAAAGGCCTTGTTCAGATTGAACATAACATGGAACAGTTTCAGATCCTTAATGACCGGATCAGAAATCCTCTTGCTATTATTATGTCCCTAGCATCAATAGAGGATACAGAGGATAATGCTGAAATTGTTGAGCAGGTGAAACGAATTGATGCCCTGGTGACCCAGCTGGACCAGGGATGGGTTCAGTCAGATGCGGTCAGGTCGTTTCTTTTAAAGCATTATGGGCATGGGAAACCGATAGACTA
>CAZEWE010000075.1:0-11983 GCA_964515765.1 uncultured Methanospirillum sp.
TTGCGGCGATGGTTTTGGATTTCGGACCGATGAATGTGATACCTTCTTCGTCACAAAGCCGCGCAAACTCAGCATTCTCTGCAAGGAATCCATATCCCGGATGAATCGCTTCGGCGCCTGCCTTTTTTGCGACTGAGATGATCCGCTCCCTGTTCAGGTATGATTTGGATGGGGGCGCCGGCCCGACCGGGAAGGCCTCGTCTGCATAATGGACAAAGAGTGAGTCCTTGTCTGCTTCGGAGTAGATGGCAACCGTGTCAATGCCCAGCTCACGGCAGGCACGCATGACACGGATGGAGATCTCTCCTCGGTTTGCAATAAGGATCTTCTCGAAATATTTCATTCAACCACCAGGAGCACATCACCAGCAAGGACAGTGTCTCCGGCATCGACAAAGATCTCCTTTACCACTCCTTCCCTCTGGCTCGTAATGGGGTTTTCCATCTTCATGGCTTCAAGAACCACCAGGGTTTCTCCAACTTTCACCTTGTCGCCTCTGCCGACCATGATCTTCAGGACCATTCCCTGCATATTGCTCTTGACCCCGCCTGGAATATCCGACTTCGGTGCTTCGGTTCCCTTCTGTTTTCCCTCAACCGGCTGATCCCCGATGGCAAGAATCCTGACGGTAAATGTCTCCCCGTCTACTTCAACCTGCATGGATGAAGGCATTGAAAGAGTGGTCTCTTTCTTCTGGGCTGCGCACGGGATAGGCTCTGCTTTGCGCTCCCCTTTCAGGAATGAGGGCGCTATGGCAGGATAGAGGATATAGGTGAGGACATCTTCTTCTTTTTTTATGAGGCCTGCGCCGGTTGCTTCTGCCTTCATCTTCTCGTACATCGGTGCGAGCAGGTCTGCAGGCCGGACGGTGATGACCTCTTCATTCCCGATGATGGTTCTTCGGATCTCATCGGAGATAGGGCCTGGCGATTTTCCATACTGCCCTTTGACATAGTCTTTGACCTCGTTTGAGATGGTCTTGTACCGTCCTCCGGTCAGGACATTGAATACTGCCTGTGTTCCGACAATCTGTGAGGTCGGCGTGACCAGTGGCGGGAACCCAAGGTCTTCCCTGACCCGGGGGATCTCATCAAGCACCATCTCCATCTTATCCAGGGCATCCTGGTCCTGGAGTTGTGAGACAAGGTTTGTGATCATTCCGCCAGGCAGCTGGTAGATGAGGACATCGCTGTCAACCCGTTCGGCAACCGGGGTGAAGAGTCCCTCATATTTATTTCGTATTTTCAGGCACTCGTTCCTGACTGCCCTGAGGTCCATCAGATCGATGCCGGTATCCCTGGCTGTTCCCTGAACTGATGCAACAATGCTCTCGGTAGGTGGCTGGCTGGTTCCAAGGGCAAAGGGGGACATGGCGGTATCGAGAATATCTACACCGGCGTCGATGGCAGCGTCATATGACATCGGGGCAATGCCACTCGTACAATGGCTGTGGAGGTCCACGAGCACATCCATCTCATCCTTTATCCCGGTGATGAGTTCTTTTGCAATTGCCGGCATGATAAGCCCGGCCATGTCCTTGATACAGATGGAATCACAGTCATGGGCATAGAGTTCACGGGCGAGATCTACAAAACCCCTGACCGAATGGACCGGACTGGTTGTGTATGATATTGTTCCCTGAAGGTGGGCGCCGGTCTCCTTCACCCTGGTCATCGGGCGCTCCATGTTCCTGATATCATTGAGTGCGTCAAAAACACGGAAGATGTCAACCCCGTTTTTGTGCGAGAGGTCAACAAACCGGTCAACCACGTCATCAGAGTAGTGCCGGTATCCGACCAGGTTCTGCCCACGCAGAAGCATCTGTATTGGCGTGTGTTTCAGTTCTTCCTTGAGTTTTTGCAGACGCTCCCAGGGATCCTCGTTTAAAAACCGGATACAGCTGTCAAACGTGGCCCCTCCCCATGCCTCAACCGAAAAGAAACCGGCCTTATCAATTGAGCGCGTCAGCGGGATCATGTCCTCAGTTCGCATTCTGGTTGCGATGAGAGACTGGTGCGCATCCCGAAGTGTTGTATCTGTAATATAAAGCCGTTTTTGTCGGTCAGAACTCATATGGACACCTATTAAACCGCCAGGGTGCGGTTCAAACAATAAAGGTTGATCCGGCTATATTAAAAAAGTCACCTGCAATCAGGGAATAAAGGAAAATGGTGCATGAAAAAGCCCCGTTTATCCAGTCTGTACGGGGAGAGAAAAAGAACGGGCAATGCATGCCTCCCCTGGTATATCCCCGGAGTGTCAGAAGGATGGCCCGTTCCTGTGCCAGGTTCAGCTGCCTGATGAGAATACCGGAAAAGACGGCAGGGATCATGCGGGGAGAGAGCCGTGTTCCTTTCTGTCGGAGGGCTATAGATATCCGGTCCGTCTCCCGTGCGAGGGTATCAAGGGAAGACATACTGAGCTCTCCGATAAGTCCAAGATCAAATCCGGTTTTTGTTCCGAGAAACCATACGCCGACATCAAGGAGTTCTCCCGGATATCGCTCGGCATACATCCATGATGCAATGATGAGGACGGCGGATATCCTGATAACATACGAAAACCCGTCCTCACCTGACCAGACTGCAGCAAGCCCCATCACTCCCGGAACCATGAGGATGAGAATTAAGGAGCGGATGGTCTGTATTGATGTTCGTGCCTTCCCACAGACCAGCCACCACAGGACTGCGAGGACTGCGCCGGGTAGGGAGATCCATGCGGCGGCAGAGAGCAGGATAGTTGCGACCAGTCTTATCCGTGGATCCTGCATACCGCCTCCTCAAGTTCTTCCCGCGAGAGTCCGGATGGGACCTCTCCTCTGCCGATGAGGTACCTGATGAGCGGTGGTGCCCGGGTCCAGGATTCCAGGCATGCAGGGACCGGTCCGAGTTGCCTCAGCACTCCGTCATCCATCTCCCAGAGCTGATCAATCCGGGGAAGAGAGGTGATGTCATGACTGATGATCACGATGATGGCATGAGCGTGAGTATCGATAAGCTTCCTGACCCATCGTCGTGCCTCTTCGTCAAGTCCTGCCCATGGTTCATCAAGGACTATCAGATCATACGATCCGGAGAGGATGGCAGCAAGTTCAAGTCTTCTCACTTCACCCCTGGAGAGTGTGAAGAGATCTGCATGCTCCTTTCCGCAGAGGCCGGCAATCCGGATGATGTTCCCGGCATCGCCATGCCAGCTTCCCGCCTCTTCCTGCACGGTCATGGTGCTGATATGATAACTGGTATCCTGCAGGAGCATGACTCTCCTCTCCCCGGTACATTGGATGGTTCCAAAGTCAGGCTCGACAATCCCTGCCAGGATCTCCCCGAGTGTGGTCTTGCCGGATCCTACCCGTCCTGTGAGCAGATGGACTCCTGACCCGAACTCTGCGTCTGCGTGGAGAGTGAATGCACCCTTTTTCCTCCCAACTCCGGAGAGCCTGATCCGGGGGGTATTCATTCAGTGCCTCCTTCAGGCAGGGAGCTCAATACCTCTCTCCAGAACCACGGGCTGCTCAAATGATCAGGGAATGATTGTCCTGACTCTTCTGTGAGAGAGAGATGATCGACCACCTCTCCCCTGGCCAGCCGTATCATCTCGTCCGCAATCGCCATCCGTTCAGGCCGGTGGGTGGTAAAGACAACATACCTGATTCCGGATCTCCTGATATACTCCTCAAGATGGTGGCAGAAGCGTTCGTCAAGATGAGAATCGGTCTCATCAAGGATGAGCAGGTCAGGTGATGCAATACATGCGGCGGCGAATGCAACCAGGATGAGTTCACCGCCAGAGAGCCCATGCATATCTCGGTCAAGCAGGTGGGTGATTCCAAGATCATCGGCGCATGTTCTGACCCTCTGATCAACAGTTTCGCAGGGCTGCCAGGTAAACCTGAGCGGGCCTGCCAGTTCATCATACACCCGTGGAAAGAGGATGTTCCGTTCAGGATATTCCCCGACCCATCCGACTGTGCATACGGATGGTTCTTTTCCGTCAATCCTGACTGAGCCACTTCCGGAGGGAAGAATGCCTGAAAGGAGCTTTAAAAAAGTGGTCTTCCCTGCCCCATTGGGACCAGCGATTGCACAGATCCCGGGACGAATCGAACAGGAAGGGATTCTGAGTATGCCTGCCCTGACCGACCGAATCTCAATCATTGGTCTGAAAGCCGTGTGGTATAGGGCAGGATACGGCGGGTGATGAGAAATGCTGCTGCCGCCTTGATGATGTCCCCTGGAATAAATGGCAGCATCCCGGCGGTGATGGCCGCAAACAGGTTCATCGGTACTGAAATGATGAGCCATGAGAGGCCGAAGAGGTAGATGACCAGCGTTCCAAGAGCAAGTCCTGCTATCTGGATCTTTTCTGATACCTGCTCATAGCAGAGACCAACAAGGATTGCTGCAGGAATAAATCCAATCAGGTATCCTCCGGTCGGTCCAAGAAGCACGCCAAGTCCCGCGGTTCCATTATGAAATACCGGAAGGCCGATCGCTCCAAGGAGAAGATACAGGGCCATCGGGATACCTGCATACCGCTTCATGATTGTGCCGGTCAGGAGCACTGCCATGGTCTGAAGCGTAATTGGTACCGGAATAAAGGGTATTGAGATCCAGGAGAAGACCGTGGTCATCGCGATAAAAAGGGTGGTATGGGTGATGATGATTGATCGGTGATAATTCCCGGCCATTTTTAGATATGGATACAGTCGCCTGCTATGACCCGTTCTATCTTCCCGTTATCTTTCTTGACGACGAGCGCCCCGTTTGGATCAATGTCAATCGCTTCACCTTCAAAGTGCGTCCTCAACGTGACAATCCTGACCCGGCGCCCGATCGTTGAGGAGAAGTTCTTCCACTCCCTGATGACAGCATCAAACTCTCCCTGAGATATCATCTCGTACCGGTTCTCAAACTCTTTCAGTATTGCGGCAAGAAGAACGGCCCGGTCCACATCCTGGTTTACTTCCTGGCTGATGGAGGTCATGGTGCTTCTGATGGTCTGGTTTAATGATTCAAGATTCACGTTCGCATCAATACCGACACCTATCAGACAATATTCTATCTTATTTCCCTCTGCTCCGAGCTCAAGAAGGATTCCGGCGACTTTCTTATCTCCAATGATGATGTCATTTGGCCACTTGATAAGGGCCCCGATATCGTACATCTTGCGCAGGACACGGGCTACGGAGACCGATGCCGCCAGGGTGAGCATGAAGAGTTGTTCGATGGGGATCTGGGGCTGTAGGATGATCGTCACCCAGATGCCACCGGTGGGGGAGACCCAGGCCCTTCCCATTCTGCCAATGCCTCCGGTCTGCTCTTCGGCAATGATAACCATGCCGTTCATCTCATCAATACCGCCCTGCTCGGCAAGATCCTTACCATACCAGATGGTCGAGGGAATGCTCTCGAAAAACCGCATCCTCCGGCCAATAAACTTCGTCTTCAGGTGCTTGTAGATGATGTGCGGCCGAAAGTCCTGGTTCTTATCATGAAGGACATACCCTTCCTCACCTGATGCGGTGATATCATATCCTAGCTGGCGCAGCTCATTGATATGTTTCCAGACTGCCGACTTTGAAAGGGACAGTTCCTCTGCTATCTCACTGGTCTCAACTGGTTTATCGGATTTCTCAAGAATCTCAAGGACTTTAAATGCCTGCGTATACATTTGAATATCACCGCTTTGCCCTGATCTGTTCAGTCGGAAGGGGGCAGGGGTCTTTGCCACAGACCTGTTTTATGATGGTGGACTGATGCTCCATGAGTGTTGCCAGGTCAAATATTCCTGTTATATCCACAAGTCCGATGGCGGCAATGGTCTTTCCGGCATCATCTTTCAGGGGGGCAACGATAACCGGGATCCCTTTATATTGACCTGTTGATGGAGTAACTTTCCGGATCTCTCCGGCCGACAGCACCTCTTCAAGAATGGGACCTGAGTAATCGTCATCAACAACCGCTCCGTCCTCAATCCGTATCCCCCGTTTCTCAAGAGATCGGGCAGTCACCGGCAGTTTCCCCACCATCTCGTGAATCGCCATGCAGACCGGTATCCAGTCGGTTGCCGCTGCCTGATCAGATAAGATATAACGGTTCATCATCTTCCTCAATTATTCCCTTGTGTCTGATTACAATAATCCTTCGCCTTCACTGACGCAGAACTCACGGACAAAACGACGGGATGGATATTCATGCAGGCTGGCGATCAGAATCCGCCCTTTTCCATATGATATATCCAGCATAACCGGACCGTCAGGTGCCTGCAGAATGACCTGCCCGTTCTCATCACCTGGTGAGGAATCCAGAATACCGTCGATTGAGACTTCTTCAGCTCCCTCCTCTATTATTGAAATGAAAGGATGGTCTTTCTGCGTCTCCAGTGATGTTGTGGAAAATCCGTACCGGTACGAGACCGGGACCGGCAGCCAGTCATATGCGGAGGGATGATCTGCTCCTGCCCCAAATGTCAGAAGTGTCCCTCCCTCCTCCACATATCTCCTGATTCGTGGTCGTATCGCTCGTAAGGCAGCAAGGACTGTCGTATGTCCGGGAGATGCAAATCCGGCAGGAACAACAAGGCCGTGTAGTCTGCGCCTGAAAAATGGAGCGGCCAGAAGATGCGGGGTTACCAGTTCACAGGAATGACCGCATTCTTCGATGAGACGGGTGAACAGAACCGGCCCTTCCCAGATGACCGCGACCTGCAAAGCCATCTATCCCTTGATCACTCCGAGTGGTTCCAGTCGCGCCACAAGCCGGGACAGGCCAAGGTTATGGACGACTGATACCACTTCTGATGATGATTTGTATGCATCCGGCGCCTCCTCTGCAATGGCCCCGTCATGGGGTGCTTTTACCATGATTCCCGCTCTCCCCAGGGTCTCCCTGATATTCTTCCCCTGGATCTTCTTCTTTGCCTGGGATCGGGAAAGCACCCTGCCAGCGCCATGACAGGTAGAACCAAAGGTCCGGCTCATCGCCACATCGGTTCCTTTGAGCAGGTACGAGGATGAACCCATACTTCCCGGGATGATCACCGGCTGGCCAACATGGGTGTAGTCAGCAGGAACATCAGGACATCCCGGACCAAAGGCACGGGTGGCACCTTTCCGGTGGACACAGATCTTTGTCCTCTTTCCATTGATCGCATGCTCTTCTATCTTTGCGACATTATGGGCAACATCATAGACAAGCCGGATGTCATCATAGCCAATCCCGCACATTCCGGTCAGGACTTTTCTTATCTGGTGGGTGATGATCTGCCGGTTCGCCCAGGCATAATTCGCTGCTGCAGCCATCCCGCCAAAGTATGCCTTTCCTTCCGGTGATGTCAGGGGAGCACAGGCAAGCTGCTTGTCAGGGAGTGAGATATGGTATTTAGAGACGGCATGTTCGAGCACCTGGAGATGGTCGGTGCATACCTGGTGACCAAGTCCCCGCGATCCACAATGAACCATCATGCAGACCTGGCCCTGTTCAACTCCATAGGCCTTTGCAGCCTCATCATCATAGATCTCTTCTACAACCTGTATCTCAAGAAAGTGGTTTCCTGCGCCCAGTGTCCCGCTCTGGGGAACTCCCCTTGTTCTGGCCTTTCGTGAAACATGGGCAGGATCTGCTTCTTTCATCCGGCCCTGCTCTTCACAGTGGATGATATCATCAGAATTTCCGTATCCCTCTTCAACTGCAAAGCCGGCGCCATCGGTCATCATCTTCTCCAGCTGCTTTTCAGAGAGACGAAGGGAGGACCGTGCCCCCACACCGACCGGGACTGCGTCAAACAGATTGTCCAGAATCTCTTTCTTTTTGACAAGGTCTGATGGTTTCAGGGGGGTAGTCAGGAGTCTGACACCACAGTTGATGTCAAATCCAACACCACCAGGGGAGATAACACCGGTATCATATTCAAATGCCGCCACGCCACCGATGGGAAAGCCATATCCCCAGTGGATATCCGGCATGGCAAGGGAGTTATGGATAATCCCTGGCATGGTTGCAACATTTGCCAGCTGCTGCAGGGCACCTTCCTCCAGTGTCTTTGTCAGTTCATCAGAGAGGAAAAACCGGCCAGGAACATGCATCCCCGGGATAAATCCTACCGGCAACTCCCATTCATATTCTCCGTTTCGCACAACACCTTCAATCATACCAGTCCCTCACACATCAAACAATACATCGCAGGTATATTCATTCTGTTCCTGCCTGATAGAAAGACCATACCAGGAGATTCCTTTCACCTCAGTGCCCCCCCCGTGGATTGATGCATCAAATGGCTCTCCCCGGAGGATTGCCCTGACCTCACCGTCTTTTATCTGAAATTCAAACTCACAGAAGACAATATTCTGAACCTCTGACTCAAACAGGAGTTCAGAGAGGAATCCATGAAGAAGATGTTCCAAAGACTCGCCGGTCACGGTGACAGATACCTCCTCGACCGGTTTTGCCGATCCCCGGTACATCGTCTTCATGAGGGCATGACCTGCATCGGTAAAAAGCCCGGCAGGATCAGCTGCCCTGATATGCATCAGAATATCAGCGGTATGGTCTCTCTCTTCAAAGCTCATCAGAACCCGTGGTATTCTTCCGAGAATCCTTCGTCCCTCATCCCGATGTGGTAGGGGATCAGGCCCATATGGATATGATCGATGTACCTGGCCTGGTACATGGAGATATATATGGTGCGCTCACCTGCCTTGAGTGCAAGGTCGCTGGGTTTTGGTGGTTTGTATGAGATGGGAAGAAGGATAGGCCCGCCACATGAGGTTGAGATTCGAAAATCAGTATTTCGTTCTTTCATATACTCGATCACTTCATCATCGACATGAATCGAGTGATAACCAGCCTCCTCGTACAGACCGGCTTTCAGATCGGACATCCAAAACAGGTGATACCGGAGGGGAAAAAAGGGTTGTGCCGCTTCGTTTTATGCGGTCATGATCTTCCTGACCGATGGAAGGTCCTTCTCTCTCAGCCGATAGGATCTGCACCGTCTCTTTTCATCCCTGATCCCCTGCAGAATGCCAATCCGCGATGATATGAGCCCAATCATCCCCCCGACGCCATGATATGAGACCGGGTATGAGGGAGCCAGCCGTTCATATACTTCTTCGATGGTGAGGTCTCCATGCTGGAGAAATAATGAGAGAGCAGCACGTCTGACACCATTTGGATCCCCTGATAACCAGGTTTTCAGTCTATGTTCTACCACATGCTGTCTTGATTGGAATGTCATACCAACCGGTTTCGAATCCGCCGATCATAAGGTTTCTTCTCAATGGGCCTGAATCACTCTGATTCGTGTTTTGTCTGAATGGTTTATGGTGCTCTTTCATGTCCTGGTGCAAACGGAGTGAGAAAAGAGATGCAATTGGGTGTTTCCTCATGCCACTCGTCATTGGAATTGACAAAATTTCGAACGGTGTGCCATATACTATAATGAGTATAGGGCTCTAACCCTTCTGCGCATGAATTTTTTCACCTATGATATCAGCTCCATCTCTCCGATGAAGCTCTGTATCATTCCGCTTGTGATCCTGGTGTTATCACTGGTATCAGTCGGGATGATGTGGATGCAGACCGGTCTTCCGGTCAGTCCGGGGATTGAATTTCAGGGCGGTATCAGCGTTACGATTGTAACTGATGAGACTCCTGAAGAACTGAAGGAATTTTTTTCAGGATATCCCCTAATCAGCATCAATGAGGGGATTAATAACGGTAAGTATCTGAAGTTCGGGCCGATGGATGATGCAACCGCGATAGAGTTTTCCAAGATGGTTGAAGAGAAATATTCCGGAGCAAAAATAGATCAAATCGGCTCATCCTTTGGAGAAACTCTCCAGGAACAGGCTACTCTCGCTCTTATCATATCGTTTATCGGAATGGCAATCGTTGTTTTTGCCGTATTCAGAACCTTTGTTCCGGCTGCTGCCGTGGTCGTCTCGGCATTTGCTGATATGGTCATGACCGCAGCTGCAATGAATGTTCTCGGGATTCAACTTTCCCTTGGAACAACGGCTGCATTATTAATGCTCATCGGTTATTCGGTAGACAGTGACATCCTGCTGACATCCCGTGTCCTCAAACGGAAAGGGAAGTTTGATGAGAAGATGGAGGGTGCTTTTCGGACCGGTATCATCATGACCACCACAACTCTTGGTGCCATCCTTGCCATGTGGGCGGTTTCGGCCATTGGTGGTATTCAGATTATCTTTGAGATTGCTTCAGTTCTGCTGATTGGTCTCGTCTTTGATGTCATGAACACCTGGCTTACCAATGCAGGTATTATCAAGTGGTACATGACCGAGGGCAAAGGCAAACTTACAACCGGCCAGCGGGGTGCATAAATGGATAAAGACACCCTTGTTGACATGGTTAAGGATTACCGGGTTGCATTATACCTGGTTCTGCTGATTGCATCGATCATCGTCATCTTTCCCCACCCTGGTCCCTCAGGACTAGACACAAATCTTCAGTTTGGTCTTGACCTTGATGGTGGCTCATGGATTCAGCTCGAGTTTCAGTCAGCCATCGTGACGTTCAAATCCGATCAGACGCTTGATAAGTTCATTCCTGAGCTCAAGACCCGTCTAGATGCTGAGGTGAACCTGGTCGATCAGAATACTCTTGAAATCCGTTCAGACGTCTCTGAAGAAGATCTTCGTGCGATAATGGCCGAGCTCAAAACTGAACTGGTTTCCTTCAATCCAGGAGTGACCAAGGAGACTGCAGACGATGTCAAGCGTATCCTGGAGAACAAGATTAACAGTCTTGGAACTCAGGATGCGAAAGTCTACGTTATCACTGCTCTCAATGGCATCAGCCGGTACATCCGTATTGAGATGGCCGGAGTCTCGATGGGAGAAGCCCAGGAGATTGTCGGTAAGCAGGGTAAGTTTGAGATTCGTATCCACACCACTGGCAATGAGACAGAACATGTCCTCTTTGGCGATGCCATTCAGTCTGTTGCAAACCCTTCCCAGACTCCGCCGAACAGCAATAACTGGGGTGTGTCCTTTGTAATTACTTCGGACGCTGCTGAAGAGCTTCGTCAGGCGGCTATCCGGGTTGGTGCAACCAAGAAGCCTGAAGGGCATAACCTTGACATGATCCTTGACGGTAAGGTTGTATATTCTGCTCCGCTTTCACCAGATCTTGCCGCAGAACTGCAGTCAAAGGCAACTTCCAACCTGCTTGCATCAACCGGCGTTGGTGAAGAGGGACGGGAACAGGCCAGGCTCCTTGAGATTCACCTGCGTAATGGTGCGCTGCCGGTTGGAGTGAGCATCGCAGGATCTGGCTCTGTTTCACCAGAACTTGGTGACCAGTTCAAATTCTGGAGTGTTCTTGCCGGTGTATTCGCACTTCTTGCGGTTGCAGTCAGTGTGTTTATCCGGTACCGTGAGCCAGGCATTGTCTTCCCGATGGTGCTTATCAACGGTTCTGAAATCATCATTCTGCTTGCATTCACGACCTTCTTCATGCAGCTGGACCTTGCGACCATCGCCGGTCTGATTGCAGTGTTAGGTACGGGTATTGATCAGCTGGTGATCATCACAGATGAAATCCTGCATGAAGGTAAGGTGCCCTCGCCGAATCTCTATATGAAGCGGCTGAAACGGGCTCTTGGTATTATTGTAGCATCCGCAGGAACCGTCCTTATCGCCATGCTTCCGCTGGCAGTCATGGACCTTTCAACCCTGCGTGGCTTTGCAATCATTACCATTCTCGGTGTTTTAGTGGGTGTTCTGGTAACTCGTCCGGCATATGGACGGATTATCATGTCTATCCTCTCCAAATAACCGATACCATACTTTTATCTGTTTTTTTAACGCAATTCTGCTAAGGTGCAGCATGTCAAAACCGATTCTTATGGACTTTTATGCTGAATGGTGCGGACCGTGTAAGCGAATGGGCCCGATCCTGGAGGAACTCAAAAACCGGATGGGGGATTCTGTGGAGATACGCAAGATCAATGTTGATGA
>CAZEWE010000076.1:0-7666 GCA_964515765.1 uncultured Methanospirillum sp.
TTTTTGGCATAGACAAAAATGCCAAGACCATACGTGATTACTGCTGAAATAAGACAGAACAGTCCAAGTATGGCGATACCATCCATGTGAATCCCCCCATAATTCACCAATCAGAAGAGCATCCGGTTCCATGCCCGACCCCACCAGGCAAACAACCGATGATGACTATGTAAATCAATTAATCTCCTTCCCAGCTCATAACCCTTTTCATACGAAAAGAACTATACCGCTCCTAATCGCCTCTATACTATGGTTTCTCTTGAAAATCTTCACCAGAGCGATCGGATAATCTTTCTGACCGCCTGTTGTTTTATCATCCTCGCCGGGCTGAAAATGGCCGGGGGATTTATCGGACCGTTTTTATTATCGGTATTTGCTGCGGTTATCTTCTCTGTCGTCTCGCTGTGGTTTCAAAAACGAGGATTCGCTCCCCGTATGTCCGGATATCTTGCTTTTCTCATATTTCTTGGGTGTCTGTTTGGGGTTGCTGCGATGGTGGTGCTCTCGGTATCACCTCTTGTCGAGCATATTCCCCGGATAGAAGAAGGGATACATTCGAATATGGATGAGATTGATGCAACCCTCTCAAAATTCGGAATAAAAGTCTCTACTCTTATCCCTGCCAGCCAGATGACTGGTTCGCTCGGGGTTATATCTCCGGAAATGGTCACATCCTTTATCGGGCAGATATCCGCTCTATTCATCGTGCTCTTTACTACCCTGTTCCTGCTTTTGGAGGCAACCGTATTCTCTCAAAAGATAAATACCATCCTAGGTTCCTATCGCCAGGAACTTGCCAACCGGATGACTGAATTTGGCTCTGTTGTCATCGAATATGTGATAATCAGGACAAAAGTGAATTTTGTGACCGGGGCAGGATTTGGTATAGCACTCTTTATTATCGGAGTTCAGGATCCCTGGCTCTGGGGACTTTTGATGTTTGTGCTGAATTTTGTCCCTTATATCGGATTTATTATCGCTCTTCTTCCTCCGATGGTGCTGGCCCTTATAGAAATCAACCCCTATGCAGCACTCCTGGTTGTCATTGTTGCAAGTATTGTTAATCTCTTTGCTGAAAATGTTCTCTTCCCTGAACTGGCCGGCAGGGGTATGGAACTATCTCCAACGGTGGTTTTTGTCTCCATGATATTCTGGGGATATTTTCTTGGAGGTGCGGGAGTAATCGTTGCAGTTCCCTTAACCGTGCTCCTGAAGATGATTTTGGAGAGTTATCCGGAGACCCGGCCACTGGCAACGATAATCGGGTCGGTTCAGGAAGAGCCTGAAAAATAATTTTCTGTTCTGGCATGAAAACCTAATTTTCAGCGCCACCTTTTTTTATTCTCCCTTAAAAACGTGTAAGTATGAGCACTGACATCTCCTGGGATCCTGCCAGGATGGAATTTAAACCGGTTACCATGACGGTCAGGCATACCGGTGAGATGAGTTTTTCCGCCCATACCAGCACCGGACTTACCATACCGATCGATGCCCATGTCCATCTTGGTGGCGGGGGGGCCATCCCGAATCCCATTGATTACCTGTTTGCATCTCTTGGGGGTTGTATCGGGATTAAAATTCTTCTGGACCTTGGTGATAAGGGGATGAAACCTGAACAGCTCTTGATCGAGACTACTGCTACCAGGAAACAGGATCTCCCTGCTACCTTCGAAACTGTTCATCATGTCATCTCCCTGAAATGCAGTTGTGACGAAGCAACCATCGGAGATACCCTGAAAAAAACCATGACTCTCCTCTGCCCGATTGCGGTCATCTTCGGAGAGACATCAACGATGACCTGGGAATTCCGTATGATTCAGTAAAAAAGGGTCAGATATTTCCCGGACCCATCCGGCTGTTTTTTGAGATAAATGCGTTGGTGATAAGATCCGAGCTGAATGCCGATGGAACAGTTCCGGTCTTTGCATACAGGTATAATGCTGTATTATACACTCCCTGCAGGGCGGATGCAATAATTCCAAGAACCACAACAAGAAGGATATACCCTGCAATCGCGGCCAGAATGAGCGTCCCGTTCCCAATTACTACTGCAAGAACAACCGGGGCAAGTGCACCAATCCCGATGATCACAAAGATGAGTGAGATTGACCCGGGACCGACGATTGCCTCACCCCAGGTTTTCCGAAAGAGTGCTGCAGACTCTTTTATCGATGCACCGATGCCCAGATCTTCCAGGATCATGACCGGTACAACAAAGTAGGTGAGCAGACTCCATGCAAGCCCAATCATACTGATGATAATCTGCCCGATAATATTGTTATTATCCCGAATCAGGGAGAGGATCAGCCCAACCGTTGCAGAAATAACTGCCCAGAAAAAGATCTTTTTCAGGTGACCCAGGGCCATCCTGATACCATCATGAAAGGTTGGATCTCCTCCGGTCAGCCTGATATGGGCACAGGTAACCAGGGCGGTATTGAAAAATACCACGATAAAGCTCGTGATCAGATAAAAGAGGAACAACCCCCCATAGATGATAACCGGGTTATTCAATGATTCTCCATACAATAATCCGGTAATCGCAAAGGGAATGATGAGTGCCCCTACAAAAAGGATGCATGCAATTCCTGAGAGGATGGGAAAAAGAAGTATCTCTTTATCCTTTTGAATAACCGCAAAGCTTTCCTTTGCCAGTGCAAAGCTGCGGGAGAGTGATTCAAACATATTCTATCAGTAGTGTTTATCCGTGTTCTGTTATTCTATGCAGGTTTGTTATGCAACATGTTCCTGACCCGCTCAATCTCTTCAAATTTCTGTTCATATGACCCGATTATCGTCTCTCTCAGTTCATCAAGAATCTCATCAAGTGTTTTTGCAATGTGGTACACCTTCATTGGCCTTCCTTTATTCTCGGTTATCTGATGATCGATGCGTACCCATCTTTTTTTCATAAGGTCAGTTATTGCAATACTCACTTCAGGCTGGCGAAGATCAACCACCCGCTCAATTTCACGGGAGGTCATATCCACATCTTTTATCAAGAGCGTCAGCACCCGGGCACTGTTCCGCCTCAGCCCGATATCCCAAAATAAATCTGCAATCTCCTCATCCCCGGCGGAGAAGTGCAGGCCATATTCGCCCCCCATCAATCCCTCACTATTCTATTATGTGAATAATATATGAGAAAGTAAATAAATGTTCGGATGTGATTGTCAGCTGATGATCATTTATCAGGAAATCAGAGATCGGATCATGACCTCTGTAGGGAGAAAAACATGTGGTCCCGATATTTTCTTCATGAGCGTTTTTTCCCTCATTGAGAAAACATTCTGAAGAAAATGCGGCTTATAGTATTCTATGTGGTAATGGTATTATTATAGGCATTCGAGAGGTATTATGATCTCAAAGATCATTGTTTTATCAGATAGATGGACATATCGGTTCTGTACGTGGATGACGAAGAAAATCTGCGTGATCTGGCTGGAAAATTTCTCCAAAAATTTCAGGATATCAGGTGTTTTTGTGTATCATCAGTAACCGAGGCATTGGAAGAGCTTAATACTGGCGTATATGATGTTATCGTAACCGATTACCAGATGCCTGAGCAGGATGGGCTTGACCTTCTGAGGGAACTTTCTGCCCTGAATAAGGACATTCCTGTCATTCTTTTCACTGGGCGCGGAAGAGAAGAGGTGGCTATTGAGGCTTTTAACCTGGGTGCAACCTTTTATGTCCAGAAAGGGACGCCGGTCATGGTACAGTTCCAGGAACTCATCCATAAGATAAGAATTGCAGTGGACCGTGACAGAACCAGAAAGAAACTGATAGAAAGTGAACAAAGGTTCAGAAGTTTTTTTACCCATACCCTGCTTGGAAGTGCAATTCTTGGTGCCGATACCCGGATTCTTGAGGTCAATGATTATGCATGTGACATGCTGGGACTGGATCAGGAAGACCTGACCGGAGCATACTGGACAGACATTGTCCAGCCTGGAGTCTGCTTAAAAACTGATGAAGAATATTTCCAATTTCCACTTTTTAAGAACTGCCAGTTTGACACGATATTTCATACCCGTGATGGCACCCGTAATTCCCTTCGTATCGCCATATCTCCTGTTTTCGAGGCCGACAGTATCACTGGATACAGTGTTCTGATTAGCAATATTAATGCAGAGCATGAATTAAAAGAGCGGTATGATGAGCTGGTTGAGAGCTGGACCGTTGTTGCCGAACATGAGACCAGCATCCGTGCCGTCCTGAATGCGATCCCTGACAGCGGGCTGCTCCTGGATCTATCAGGATCAATCCTCTATTATAATCAGGCGGCAGGGGAATTTCTGGGTTTATCGGATAATGCCGGTCCCTTTAATCTCTGTCAGGTTTTGTATGAACCGAACCGAAATCTCCTGAAGACCGGACTTATCACCGCAAGAAAAACCGGGAAGGACCAGTTCATCATCACCACCAGATCCAACCGGACCTATGAATGGACAATTCATCCGATTATGGGGACCAAATCCTATGAGGGCAGATTTGTTCTCTTTTGCCGTGATATCACTTCGATTCAGAAGATTACCGAGGAGCTGGAGGCGAGTAGAGAACGATACCGCCAGTTTACTGAGTTTCTTCCCCAGTCATTATTTGAGCTTGACAAGGACGGCCGGGTGGTGTATCTGAATCCTCATGCGCAATCTGTGTTCAGGGTAAAGGGCGATTATCTCTCTCAAAAGGTCTCATATGGTGTCTTTATCCCTGAAACATGGAAAGAATTTCTCAATTCAAAGTTTTCTGATGCCTTTTCCGGTAAGGGTGGTTCTCCTCTGGAAGTTGAACTGGTCCGGATGAACGGGGAATTATTTCCCGCATTTATTCAGACCATCCCCATCTGGGAGAAAGATACCATATCAGGCATCCGGGGAATTGTAATTGATCTGACCGAGATTCGGAAGAAAGAGCAGGAGAAGCAGGAACTTGAAGAGAAGTACCGGACACTTATTGAGAATGCCCGCGAGATCATCATCGTCTCACAGGACGGAAAATTAAAGTTCATCAATCCGCTTGGCGCCCAGGTCACTAAATACTCTCCGGAAGAACTTCTGGACCGGTCATTTTCCCAGTTTGTTCACCCTGATGATCAGAAACTGGTATATGATAACTATATACGGCGGCTTTCAGATCCTGGATTTCAGGAAGATTACCTGTTTCGGTTTATTGACCGGGATGGTGGGGTTCACTGGGTCAAAACACATGCAATCAGGATAATGTGGGAAGGAAGGCCTGCCACTCTGAACATGCTCAGTGAGATAACCGGTCTTATTGAGGCACAGGAAGCACTTGCAGAATCTGAAAGCCGGTTATCATCCATACTGAGTTTTCTTCCTGATCCCACTTTTGCAGTCAGCAGTGACGGTGATGTGATAGTGTGGAACCAGGCAATTGAACAGTTCCTCCATACTCCGGCAGATAGGGTGCTTGGCAGGTCACGGGCAGAGGTTGCCCGTCTGCTCTATGGGGTGGAGCGACCATTGCTCGTGGATCTTCTGGATAACCCTGATATTCCGGTTCCTGATAATTATCTGATTCATTCACGGGAACGTGATATGATCATCGCCGATGTGATGATATCCACACCGGAAGGGGGCATCCAATACCTCTGGGGGAAAGCAACTCACCTGTATAATCCGAAGGGTGAGGTTATTGGAGCGATTGAATCCATTCGTGATATAACTGATCGAAAGAAGATTGAAGAGGACCTGCTGGTAGTGAATCAAAAACTCAATCTCTTCAGTTCCATAACCCGGCATGATATCAGGAATCAGCTCAGTCTCATCTTCCTGGCGATTGATACCCTCTCGGGCCACCAGGAACCTGATCGCGTAACCAGTCAGGTGGAGCGGATTGAGTCAGCATCATTGCGGATAAAAAACTTCATAGATCTTGCCAGAGAATACCAGGAGATCGGCATTAGAAAGCCGGTGTGGAAACCGGTATTACAGACCTTCCTTGATGTGACAGCGACGATGAACTGCACCGTGGCATTTGGCGAATGTACCTATAACTGTGGTAATGTTCTGGTGTATGCTGATCCTCTCCTGGAAAAGGTTTTTTTTAATATTGTTGATAATTCCATTAAAAATGTTACCGGGACTCCCTGTATTCAGATCCGATGTTATGAATCCGCCGAGGGTCTTATTATTGCGATACGTGACAATGGGCCCGGGATTCCTGATGAGGAGAAAGAACTGATCTTTACAAAAGGGTATGGCAAAGGGACCGGTCTTGGTTTATTTCTGGTTCGGGAGATTCTGAGTATTACCGGGATGAAGATACGGGAGACCGGGATATATGGTGAAGGGGCTATGTTTGAGATAACGGTCCCGCCGGGGAGATATATGCAGACCCGGTGACCCGGGTTATGATATAGGCTCCTTTCATTCCATTTAGGTTTTGATTTTTTTTGGAAATGTATGAGAGACGAAGAGCATAGAATATAAGAGAGCCGTGTTTATCCGCTGTCGACGCAATATATCATAGGAGAGGGATACATGAAACCGACGAGTACCAGTATCTACACATTCCAGGATCTCATTGAAGGGGGGTTTTTGTATGTTGATAAAACTCAATACGTGTATGAACTCGTCCGTTATCCAAAAGGCCTGTATTTTCTCTCAAGACCTCGCAGATTTGGGAAATCACTCCTACTATCAACGTTAAAATCATATTTTCTCGGGAACCGTGATCTTTTCAAAGGGCTCTTCCTCTCCTCTCAACCGGTAGAATGGAAAAGCCACGTGATCATCCATATTGACTTAGGTGACCGAAAAGCAGAATCAGCACTGCAATTTGATCGTGCCCTCTGTGAGGCAATTGATGAACAGGCAGCGATTCATAATGTCCGGTTATCTGGCCAGGATGCTACGTCACGGTTTCGGGAGTTGATCCTGTCTCTTACCAAAGGCGGGGAGAAAGTCGTCATTCTCATTGATGAATACGACAAACCAATCCTGAATAATATTGGGAACCCACATGTCGGAGAAATTCTCAATGCACTGAAGGCATTTTATGCAGTCATCAAGGCCACTGAACCATATCAGCGATTTGTTCTTCTCACTGGTGTGAGTAAATTTTCAAAAATTTCCCTCTTTTCCGATTTAAATAATCTTACAGATATAACCATGGCTGCACCATTTGCGACTGCACTTGGATATACTCAGGAAGAATTAGAGTCATACTTTGCTCCCCGGATACATGAGTTAGCAATAAGGGAAGGTGTAGGTTATGAAGAAATCCTTGGGAATTTAAAATCCTGGTATAATGGGTACCGGTTTGAAGAAAATTCTGACACGGTATATAATCCGGTATCTGTAATGAATTGTCTTTCTGCACAAAAATTTTCTAATTACTGGTTCGAGACGGGAACACCAGCATTTCTTCTTGACATGATGCGGAACCAGGAGTATGATATCGCAGCCTGTCTCCAGGAACCGGTTACCGAGTTATCGTTCTCAGCATATGATGTTGATCGGATCTCCCCTACTCCATTACTCATCCAGACCGGATACCTCACCATTATCAGGAGTGAATGTGTAGGGGATACACGGCTTTATCAGCTTGGGTTTCCAAATCGGGAGGTGGAACAGGCTTTTGGTGCATATCTCATAGATTCATACAGTAACCTTGACAAGGAACGGGTCGGTGTGTAACT
>CAZEWE010000076.1:7766-9268 GCA_964515765.1 uncultured Methanospirillum sp.
GGAGTGGCGTTTGATCCGGCAGAGAGAAATATTGGGAAATGGGTGGTTGGGTGACGGAGTGTGGTCATTCAGAAAATCTTAAATTGAGGCACCGGTTTTGGGGTTCAGACTGGGTAAGTAGTCGATTCATGAGAACAATTTTGTGAGTTCTCATCCACTCTATGTTCAGGGGTACTAAACGATTATTCAATTTTAAAGATCCTATATCCCCGATTTCCAAAACAATAGACAACAAACAACTGAATTTTTGCCTCCGGGTATTCCTCTTTTAACCCCTCAGCATATCCTCGGATCTGTTCCGCATCTTTTGGGTCGTATGTAAATTCCTTCGGTGAGCATTTCATTTTTGAACATTCAGTATTTGAGTAATATTTGAACTCAATAATCCATCGTATCCCTGCGAATCTCTCGTGAAACTTCCCGACAAATTCAAGGTCACTTCTTCCCTGGGGATATGAACGCTCAATATTCCAGGTAAAAAACCTGAATAACGTCTGTGTACAGAATGAGTAAAACGTTGTCCGGTAAAAATTTTCATTCACTTTTTGAAAAACTGCTTCTGGAAGTCTTGATATGTAGAGTTCCCAGAATCTTGAGAACAATGGTTCAAGTTCTGGATGGGCTGTAAATTCCTCCATGACTGCACCATAATCTGTAGTTACATCAATCTGGTTCAGCTCATTAAAATATTCAACCATTATGGTTCGCATGGAAAGGTTGGGCAGTTTTAATCTGAAATCATCATGTTTCGTCAACATTCCCAGATAAAAAAATGAGATTGGATAAAAATTTCTCTCAAAGAACTGGTTCATATTAAATTTTGAGAGCAGGAGTGTTCTATTATATTGAATAGTCTCGTCGACTGTTAATTCCTGAATGAACTCTTCGGTGGATTTTGGATTTTTTCCGGTAATGCGTTTGACCCAGGAGAGGTCTGTCCGAAGGTTCAGATCGATGAGGTCAATGGGGATCTTTCTGCCCTCACATAATAGATCAAGGAAATACATGAGCATTGTTGGATTATAAAGTGAATCTCCTTCCGTCGAGACAAAATGATATCCATTATATTGGCTCCTCATGATTTCATTGATTTCTTCACGGTATTGAGGTTCAATGTGATAATCATGGAATATTTTATCCACGAGGGAGTTCACTTCATTTTGAGTAAAACCGAGCATATGCTCAAATTTTGGTGATAACGTCAAAAATTTTGCAATATTGTAACTGGAAGTCAGATCATCAATAGTAATGGGCAGAACTCCGGTGATGAATACGTTGGCTACAGATCCCGTCTGCCGTCCTTCTTTGATGACTTTAAAGAAGGTTCTAAAAAAACTATCTCCCGAAGTTATTTCTCTATACAAATGTTCTCTCTGTGTTGTGATAAGCTGATTAACAAAGTTGTCATATTCGTCGATTATCACATAGACCTGGGGATATTGTGCACTATGCAGTTGGTTTAGCCAAATAGAGAGATTTGTTGCTGCATTGTCATATGGGCT
>CAZEWE010000076.1:9368-11970 GCA_964515765.1 uncultured Methanospirillum sp.
CAATATCTTTGAGATTATCAGAGATTGGTATTGCTGAAAAATCAAATTTCAAAACGATATATGAGTTATGTTGACTGGTGGGATTTTTTCCGATCCACGTCTGTCCAAATAATTCCGAGAATCTGCCGGCTTCATGGATATCATAGTAATATTGGAGCATTGAGCAGAACAGTGATTTTCCAAATCTTCTTGGTCGTAAAAAAACCGGGTTTTTTATTGGTTCCAGATCTGCGATATATTGTGTTTTGTCTATGAAATACCGGCCTTCCTGAATGAGTTCGGCATAATTCATTATTCCATAAGGGATTAGATTCATTTTCTCTCACCATGGGGTTCGGAAGTGCTGTATTCGTGTGATGATTTTTATCTGAAGTAATGAATGAGATGGTATAAGGTCTAATAGGGATAGTATATATGCTAGATCACCTCTGATTATTATGAAACCTCAAAAAGTCAGATCGTGCCTTCACAAGGCACCTGATCCAATAAATTTAGATTGAAAGATTTGTTTGTTATAAAAAAATTGAGAAGATTAGAATTATTATTGTATTTATATGTCTTCTCTATTCAAGTATTATACGAAAAGGGGATATACATGGTCACAGAAGCTGTGAAACAAGTAATTGGGGTCTTTTATCCAGTTCAGGACCCGGACGAGGCAATCTCTACTATTGTTTTTGAATGGCTTGACATCAGGATAACGCGGATGGAAGAACGGATCAGGATGTTAGAGCGGAAGTACGGAATGACCTTTGAAGAATTTGACACAAAAATTAAAAAACAGGGTGCCCGGTATGAAGAAGAAGATGACTGGATAGACTGGGGGGATTCAATTGACCTGGTTCAAAGTCTTTTAAAAATCCGGAGAGATGCCTTATTTCAGTTGTCGAAACAATAAATTATTGTAAAAACCATATTTCTGTTCAGAATGTAATCGTGAAAGAGATTATTCAATTATTTGAAGATGAAAAGGTATATGCAATAGTATATCTCTCTGACAATTCTCTTCTCTATATTCGCGAACGTTATCATAAAAGCATTCTCATCAAATATTCGTATCATTATATATCTCATGAGGGTGTTCATCGCTGGGATAATGTTCCGCATCATATGTCGGTATCATCGTTTCCGTACCACTATCATGACCATGATACTATCAAAGAATCAGAACCGATGGACATTATGAGGGTTATCGAAGAGATAGAAAAAATCCGATTCCAATAATTCGATTGATAAAGACATTACCTCTCTTTCATCTCTTTCTATATGTAGGAATTATCAACATGCACAAGATCTTTCATTTTCGTAGTTAGAATTTTTTAAATCCCATGTTTCCTACGCAGTATATTATGAACAAGCGGATATCTGCCTCGGGATATTCCTCATACCGTGTGTATACCTGAATCTACATGGTATCTATATCTCTTAAAGGGAGATTTTCGGTTATGCATTTCATCTTTAGATTTCGGTATTTGAAAAATATAAAAATTCGATGACCCGGCGGAAATTGGCTAATTATTCCTGATTTTTTTCTACGTACTAAAGGTCAGAATTCCCTTGTGGAAATGAGCGTTCAATATTCCAGGTAAACCAAGTCGAGAAATCTGCTGCAAAGTTCATAAATAATTGGCAAAAAAACCTCATTGACCTGTTAAAAATATTTCTTCAGGAAATTACCTGATAAAAAGTTCCCAAAGGATAGCGAAAAAAACCCTTATGGTGACTGCAAGGTTATATATTGCTTATAAATCAAAATTTGTTGGAAAGGGGTTAGCACTATTCTCCTCAATAATGTTTGAAGGGTTATTCCAGATCTGGATAATTGAAAATCTCCTACATGAGAGATGTGTACCCTGTTGATATCTTGATAGAAAGAAGTCCATAATAGCATTCGGAAAACCTTTTTTTTTGAAATAATGGGAATTTCAAGCAGAAATTTATCTTTTTTGTGAACATATCAAGGTAAAATAATGATAATGGATACAATTTTATTCTTCAGTCACAGATCAGCACTAATAAGGCTTAGTGCAGAGATTAAGGTCTGTGATTGCAATTTCTCCGATAACTTTAAATAGAGCACCGATGACTAATTTTTGGGGTAGTGTTATGTCAGATCTGCCAATTGCAGCAGTTGTCAGGATTGCTAAATCGAATGGGGCTGAGCGTGTCGGAAGCGATGCAGCGGCGGTATTAGTTGAGAAAGCGGAGAATTATATCGGACATCTTGCAAAGGAAGCAAATAAGCTTGCCATGCACGCAGGAAGGAAAACGATAAAAGAAGAAGACGTTGAAATGGCTGCAAAGTCTGCCTGAACGGTCTCTTTTTTTATTTTTTCATTGTTTTATGATAATCCTGGTGTGCGCAAATTGTTTGTTTACTTTCTGAATCAGGTATATTGTGTGAATCTGTGGTCATTTATTACCTGGTTTTCGGGTTTGAACATGTAGTATTGGTGTGTAGCTGACTGGTTTACGGGATAGGTTCTAATATCTGGTGTTCCAATGTAATAAGGCGCGAGGGTACCAAAGCCTGGCCAAATGGGCCGGACTTAAGATCCGGTTTCGAAGGAATCCAAGGGTTCAAATCCCTTCCCTCGCATAT
>CAZEWE010000077.1:0-11965 GCA_964515765.1 uncultured Methanospirillum sp.
GGATCGGTCTTGAAAATCATGGATGTGATAGAACTTGTGGACCAGACAATGGAGCCAAACCAGGATGTATGAACCTTTCAATAGTATTATGGTAATTTAGATAACCATCCGTTAAGAAATTCACGCACCAGTGAAGATGAGGGATGAGGGGTGTATTCCCCCAGACATGCCCTTTACGACATCATCGGAATACTGCCTTCAACATCCGGGAAAAACTTAGTAATTCAGGTTTATCGGAACATCGAAGCTGGCCGATCCGAGTGGATTTACCCCATGCATCGGTGCATTCGTATTCACCGGTCCCGGGTCATCGATCTGCTGCCCATCACCCAGCCAGTCCCCGTCAACATCCTCGTCTGCCATTGATGCCCAGGGCCACTGGGTGACGGTGTTGTCATCACTCATCGGATCCGAATAGAGCAGATTGCAATGATATTCACCCTCTTCCAGCGATCCATCGAATGCATTGCAGACATAACAGCTCCAGTATTGAGCCCTGAACCGTTTCCCATTATCGAACGAATACCCGGTAAACCCGACATTCCATGATTTACATCTGGATTCATCAGGATTTGAAATCTCTCCCCTGATAAGATGGATATAGCCGTTATCATCAACAGCATGACTCTGGAGCATCATTCGTGCCAAATCAGTCTCCTTTCCGGTCTCTTTGAACAACTTTTCCTGTGTGACAGGATCGGCAATATCCCTCAGGTTCAGGGCAATCTGATCAACAGTAGTCCCAAGAAATCTCCTCTTCTCCCGGATGGTAATGATGAAAGGAGCACCTGCAGCATTGCTATAGCTTCCCTGCAGGTTACAATCCGAATTTCTGGTCAGCTCAATATATGGAGGCCAGTCTATCCGGTACCTGTCAGTATTTCCAAATAACCAGTCTCCTTCCTTCATACTGCCGGTAAGAGCTTTTCCCCCATACACCTGACCTTGTGAATCAGAGTAGGTATCACAGGCTTCGGAGTAACTATTCGGCACATACTCTCCGTACTGGTCCATCACACCGCCCATGGGATCAACATACTGACCATACTGGTCAAAAAATCCCCCAAAGGTATCATAATCCCGTCCTGTAACCGGATCATATGATGGAGACGCCCCATACACCGGGGAAATCAGCAGGAAAAGTATCAGAAGAGGGATCACAACGGATGGAAAAAACCAATATCTTCTCATGATAATCATCTGATACTCGTAAGGCTCAGGGGAAAATATTTGTCCTATCCTGACCGGTATGAGATGGAGAATGCGAATGGAATACCAATACCTCATTCAGGGAATAATCGCAACATGTGTCGGAATTCTTCTTTGGTGGCTTTCAGATAGTATATCATTCCTTGCGCCGTTTCTCCTCTATGCAGGAGTAATGCTGACGATTGCCGGCATAATCACCATCATTGTTGGGACGGCTGTTCAGGCACTCAAAAAATAGAGACAGGGGTTTCTTTTCAGACAGGATTCAGACATGATCGGATAATCTGTTCGAGATCATAAGTAATAATCGTCTCATCCTCCTGATAGCGGACATATGAACAGCCGATGATACAATACCCATCAGTATACAATTTCAAATAACAGTTGAAAATTCAGAAGTCCGATCTATGTATATAATTCAAAGTAGTCTACTGGAAGTATACAAAATTTCAGGTGTCAGATAAAAAAGATTAGGGTTGTGATTCAACTGTAAACGCTATTGCTTTCTTGTATACAGATGAAACTCCGTCATTATTCAGAACACAGAGATCCATTTTCCCTGATTTCACCTCGTCTGATAGTGGAGCATCGATCTTCACCCGTATCTTCATGGTATTATGGGTCAGGACCGGCTTTGGTTGATATGAGAACCAGGTAAGACTATCTCCGGCAAGGAGAACTTCACAAGGCTCCATGAACTCTCTTCCGGTTATGGTCACATCGCTGGCTTTGTCAGGGGTGAGAACCGGAGCTTCAACAGATATGATAACCGGCGGAATCTGTTTTGATGTGATCTCAAATGGAATGGTTGCCTTTCCTGTCTTCGTGGTTATAACAAGGCTCCAGGTTCCCTGCTCAGCATCTTCGGGAATGTCAATCATTACGACGCCATACTTCTGGTTTTCAGTAAAGCAATAGTTGTAGGCTTCAATACCGACATTGTCCTTGACCAGGGTTACATATACCGGGGACGAAAAATGATCCCCATAAATCTTGATTCCCATGGTATTGCCAGCCCCACCAGAATACGGATAGATGCTGGTGACATGAATACCCCGCTCATTGACGATCTTCTCACTCATTCCGGCAAACCGGGGATCAGATACCGGCTCTTCCCCGGTCTGATCCGGAGTCGGCTCTGTAGCAGGAGTGATCTCCGGAGTGGGAGGAATGTCAACAGTCTCATTCAGGTCATCTTCCGATATCTGCTGTGATCCGTTCAGGACTGTGATATTCACCGGACTTGTCCGCATGTCAGACCCCACAATACTGGCCCGGACAGAGTACTGGCCGGGCTGTACAGTTTCAGGAATCGGAACTATTACCGTCCTCTTTGTGCTTCGTAAGATGAGACCTGGGACCTGTGAGCCGATTCCGATTCCAAGCAGTTCAGAATCAGGGATTACAGTGAAATTTATCCGCTCACCCAGAAGTTTGACAGTATCAAGAGACCAGGCCCTATCTTCGGTGTTCTTCAGCACTGCTCCATCTTTTCCGGAGATAGTCATCGCAGAGACGTCCAGGTTCAGGGTAAATTCAACCTCATCGCCGGGGGCCACCTCATCTGGAAGGGCAGACAGACTTCCCTTGAGCAGCATGGTGCCGCCCGGAGGTGCAGAATCACCAGTCCAGTTTGTAAACCCCTGTCCGAAATTTTCAAAAAATGGCCCATTAAAGATAATTTGCTCTTCGGAGACTGCTGCCTGGGCAGAACAGGAGAACAGGATCAGGATCAGAATCGTCAGAAGGAACTGGTTTAGCCCATAGGATGTAGAGCGTTTCGCATGAATTCCCATAATTCCACCGAACATATAAAAAGGAGATTATAAGTTCCGGAATTTATTTGTTCCTGAAAAATGGTATCAGAGTAAGGTAAAAAGGGCAGTGATAACCGATCAGTATGAAAGAGTGAGCATTTTTCCAGTCACACGCCTGTTTTGGATTCATATTTTCGCTCATACATATCGATGGCCTGCATCCGGGCTGATGTCTCGTCCGGACTGATGACAATCTCATTCTCTGAAAGCCCAAAATAGTCAAGCGTCTCCCGGATGAGCGGGATATCCATAAACCCTTCCACATTGCCGGATGCAAGCGAAGTTATTATCCGGGTCAGTGACTCATCGACCATGGAAAAGATATCTCCCTCCTCCCCATAAGAGATATCAACCCCGGATTCCTCGAGCAGATGAATCATCGCATCCATATCTCGATCCGCCGGAGTCTTGTTGTCCAGAGCAGACTGATCTGCAATGTCTGGAGATAAAGATGCATCAGCGGGGTCACTCTCCACAGCAGATACCGAAAGAACAGATGTACAGAACAATATGGTCAGGATAAGTACGATAAACTTCATGATTAAATGAATGGGGTAATTTTTCACCGGTCCCGGGGATAGGACAAATGTTGATACACTATGCTCTCTTCTCCCTCATATTTCCCACCCTGGTCGAATCATCAGATCATATCATTCATTATCTCGAAAACCCAATACCCATTCCGGAGAAGAGAGATGAGAGAAGCTTATACCGTCCTGCTGCCCGGAATCCTTATAGCAACCATATTTCTCTGCGGATGCAGTGCTCTTTTTCAGGAGCCGACAATAACCGTCGGGTCGGTTGAACTGGCATACATCAATGCCACCGATCTAGGCCTGGACGTGACGTTAAACATGAACAATCCGAATGCGTTCGGAGTCATGTTTCAAAAAATCACAGCCAATGTCTCATATCTGAAAGACAACAACTGGGAACCACTCAGTCATGTTGAATCGGAGAATGTGAATATTGCAACCGGTGAAAGCACGGTTCTGCTTCCGGTATCGGCAAAGAATGCTGACCTTATCAAAGCAGGATTTCAGGTCCTGATACAAGGTGAGATAACAATTCAGGTAGAGGGTATTGCACAGCCATCCTTCTTTGGACTGGCTCCGGAGATCCCATTCAGTAAGACGAAAACTATCCCCATATCACTCTGATAACCAGCACAGGATCAGGGGGAAGACTCACCCTGACACTTTTTTTCCGGGAGAGGGCATCCGTTATGAAGCAGGTATTCTGATCCCCAGGCACAGAGCGACTCAAGCACGGGAATGACAGAGGTCCCAAGATCCGTAAGAGAGTATTCAACCCGTGGAGGGACCTCCGGATAGATAGTCCGGGTAATTACGCCGTCGTCTTCCAGTTCCCGAAGTTGCTTTGTGAGCATCCGGGGTGATACCATCGGCAACTTATCCATCAATTGGGTAAACCGAAGTCTCCCTCCTTTTAACTGCCAGATGATGAGTGCCTTCCACTTACCGCCAATAACGGCCAGGGCTGCCTCAACCGGACAATGATACGGACCTTTATCATTCATGGATGGTGTTTTACTATTGATTAGAATGCAATTATTTATAATATAATTACTACCAATAGTATAGTAATGAGAAATCAGGGGCAATCATTCGAAAAAGAAGACAATTGCTCTTTTAGTTTCTGATTGCCCAGATGAACCAGGAGACAACCATGCCAGTAATTTCTATTGAAATGGGGCCAAGCACCCCGGAAAAGAAGCAGAAACTCATACAAGCACTCACCACTACAGCTGCACAAATCACAAGCATCCCGGAGCAGTCGTTTATTGTTCTGATAAAGGAATATCCGCTTGATGCCATCGGTGTCGGGGGAGAACCGTTGTCAAACCGTATCTCATCATAAATTGACCCCCGGTTGAAAGAATGAATAGTCAGTTAATACCATGGTAGGATTCATATGACCACAATCACTATTGACCCGGCAAAATGTAACGGATGTAAAATCTGCATGTCCCTCTGCCCCTATTGTATCCTTGAAATGAAAGAAGGGGAAAAGGTAGCATCTGCCAACCCTGAAATGATACCTTTCTGCAGCAAGTGCGGCCATTGCAGTGCAGTCTGCCCCCAGGGGGCAATTACTGTTGACTATGAAGGCGCTGGACCGATTCCGTCCTGTGCATCGGATTCGATTCCATCATTTGGCGATCTCAGCAGGCTGATGATGGTCAGGCGTTCGGTCAGGAGTTATAAAGAAACCCCGGTCCCACGGGAGACTCTGCATACCCTTCTTGACGTGGTCAGATATGCCCCGACCGGCATGAATGGACAGTCAGTCAGATGGCTGGTCATCGAAAACCCTGAAGAAGTAAAGAAAATTGTTGCCGGTGCCGTGGAATGGGCCTGTAAACTGATGCAGACCGACATCGCACACCCGCTCAAACCGATCCTTCCGATGATCATCGACGCATGGGAACGGGGAGAGGACCATATCTGTCATGGTGCTCCTCACCTGATGGTTGCCTATGCTCACAAGCAGAATCCAATCGGGTTTATTGATGCAATTATCGCCCTTACCCATGTTGACCTTGCAGCACCGGCTCTTGGCCTTGGAACCTGCTGGGCAGGGATCGTCCAGATTGCCTGGAATGATTCACCAGACCTTGTTGCAGGGCTCGGACTTCCGGCAGATCATGTACCGATGTACGGGATGATGATCGGATATCCGAAGTATACCTTTACCCAGATACCAAAGCGGAACGCTCTTCAGGTTATCTGGAAATAAAAATCAGGGTTGTAACTGGTCATCAAGCCAGTCAAATTTTTCCTGATATGAAATACCTGATGCACCCAGCTGACAGTGCTCACCGGCACAAAACTCGTCGGTGAATACCAGGTAGGTCTTCGGGCTTTTCAAAGCCTCATAAAATGTCTGTGCCTGACCGCCAATCTTTGAATCACTTGCCCCGTCGCAGACCAGGGTCGGTGCCGTTATCTTCTCAATGACTCCTTCAAGGGTGTATGGTTCATAGATGAGCATCACATCCGCAGGGGTCGGGACATCAAAGACATACATTCCCTGGGTCATGGTCCAGTCCATGCTGGTCGAATTATTCATCCGGGCATACATATCTTCATTGATATAGTCCTTATTCTCCCTGATGAAGTCAAACACATCCGCACGGGTTACATTCTGCGGGTCAGGGAATCCCATTCTGAACTGATTAACCTGTTCGTTTGCCATATCGTAGATGGCACTGTCGGCAATGACAGCATGAATCCGGTTATCAAACGCAGCAGCCCGGGGGACGAAATACCCTCCCATACTGATCCCCCAGATACCGATCCGTTCTGAATCAACATCCGGTCTTTTCGTTGCGTAGTCAAGGACCGGTCCTACTACCTTCTCCCAGTCATACCGGAAGGGGATCTTCTGAACCCTGATAACCTCACCTTGTCCGGGGCCTTCAAAGGTGAGCACATTATACCCTCTCTTCACCCCTTCAAGGGCATTGGAGTAGAGTTCCTCCTGGGTTCCATCATATCCGGTCTGGATTATCAGAAGAGGTTTTTTCTCACCCGACTCATCTGCGGTGTAGAAATATCCGGGGAGAGTGGTGTCTTCATAGGGAATCTCCACTATCTCCATGTGAACCGGGTCAAGCTCCATGGCAGCCCTGAATGTATCCACACTATTCTTCCATGAGGTCAGAATCCGAGGGTCGTCAGGATTTCTATGAAGGAAGAACTCTGCGGTCCGGTAATAGGTCTGGGCACGGAGCCAGGCATCATGCGCTGAAACAAGGTGGCCCTGTTCATATGCAGTATCACCGACATTTTTAAAATGGTCTGCAGTCTTTGTCCATTCAGTATACCAGTTCTCATAATTGAGGGGTTTAATCCGGGATGCCGTGGCAATGACCTCACCCAGATCAGACCCTCCGGAGTACATACTGGAAAGGGTCCGTTTGAGCTCAAAATCAAACTCAGGGTCATCAACCATAAACGGCGAACAGGTTGTATTCACATTGATGACCGGCTTTTGTGAGATCTCATCTGCTGCAGAAAAAGACAGAATCAAAAGTCCACAGAGAATCGCTCCACATGCCAGAAGATACCGTACAGGAAGAGACATACCGGTATTTCCACCGGGTAGGGTAAATAGATAGTGATTATTATTCCCTTCTGATAAGGGACGAATCTGATCCTGGGATCGTATGGGATATTACCGGCTCATGATATACCGGCGAAGATCAATCCCCCTGATCCGGCACACATTACCATCCCGTATCGCGGGTAAAAATCCGTCTGTGATGTATTCAAGGAGAACTGATTCACTTTCACCGGCAATGGCTGCAGCTTCTGATACCGTATACATTACTTCCTCACTGACTCCACCGATTGAGTCACGAAGCATCCGGTCACCAACCCGTTCCGGTCCTGCAAACCCTGAAGTTATGAGGTCTTCAGATTCAATTCCGGATTCTGGAAGCGAATACTGGACATCATCCACGGAAACATGAGCGGGGAGGATGGCACTTCCTTCAGACTCCTTCTCTTCGGTGACAGGGGGTTTTGATTCCTGCAACACCGGCCTTTGGATGCTCTCGCGGGGGTCCTGCATGAGAGCAGGGTATTCATGCCTGATCACATGGGTCGTTGGAGTGATTGTTGATAGGCGGGCAATCTGCTCCCGGAGCCAGAGAATTTCCTCATCCTGACGGTGTATAATCTCACGCAGAATCTCATGGTCGGCTGGGGAGGTGGCTCCTTTCCGTTCAGGGGATACAATCCGGGTAATGTCGTGCTTTTTAATATTGAGTGACTGACTGAGCAACTCCCGTGCAATATCTTCTATGGGCACATGCTGCTCTGTAGCAAAGTGATTAAGCCGGTTTACAATCTCCGGGGGGAGTGAAAGGGTAATGATCTGCTTCTGATGAGACATCTTCTCCCTGTTCTATTATTCTCTGAACCCAAAAAGTGATCCCACGCATAAGAACCATACCAGAATTGCATGAATTTCGATAAATAATAGGAATTTTATGTTTTCTTCTTCTTTGCCCCTAAATATCGGGATGACTGGAGAGAATTCACCCGTAAAAAGCCGACCAGAACAAGGGCAATAAGAAAGATACATTGACCGATTACAATCACCGGAAAGATACTGGTCATTTCAGGTAAGGTCAGAATATCAGATACATGGAACTCTGCAAGAATGGGGCCGACCATATACATGAGAAGGATGATCGTCGAACAGAGAAGGAGAAAGACTCGTAAAATTTTATTCTTCACCGGAATGGAGATGCAATAGAGGGGAAGGATGACTGAAAAGTAGATGATCAGCCCGACGACGGTAAGAATGAGGGTTGGAAAGAGAAATATCACCGGATGAACCCAGAGGGAAGAGAGGAAATACCCGACATCCCCGGCGGCCTCGAAGACCCGGAGCGGTATATAGGAGAACAGGGCACCAAGGTTGAAGATGAGCACCCAGAGGCAAAGTGTTACAAGACTTTTATACTTAATTCCCCGTGTCTTCAGGAATATCCAGAAACAAAGAGCTGCTGCCAGGGCATTAAATATAAGACCTCCGATGGCAATCAGGGACGCAGACCCACCAGTAAGGCCGGACAGATACGGGACATACTGGAAGGATTCAGAAAACCCATATATGCCAGGCTGGAACTGGGAGATACGTATCGGGGCTGTGATAATGGCCTGAACCGGACCAGGACTGATGGATGTGCCAACCATCCAGGCAGCAACATAGTGACCTGATTCATGGATTAAATATTCAATAACGCGGGCAATAACGATAGAAACCAATGTTATGAGGATAAAACTTACCGGGTTACTCCAGGGTCGGATCTTCATTCTTATTCTTCATATTCGCCGGAAGAAGGTTAATAATTCGTGTTCTGACATGATGAATCAGAAAAAAAATTGAAGAGAGAATAGAGAAAAAGACGGGGTTTAAAAAGCCATGACTCTCCAGGGGGTATTGTGGAGGGACACCGTGCCCCAGTATACCAGGGTTTTGTCCTTGCCGGAGGGTACTGCATCACCAAGAGAGAGCATATCATACCCGGCTGGATAGGTTCCAACCGGTGATGATGCCAGGTCAGCCATCTTCTGAATCGCCGATGGATCGGATACCATGGCAGGCAGAGAACCTTCATACCCGATGATGGTTCCATCAGGCTGAAGAACCAGGATGTTCAGGTTCGAACCTTTGGTCAATGAATCGAATGAGCTCTCTACCAGAAGAGCGGGATGGAGAAGCACCGACAGGTATCCGGTAACAGAGAGCGATGAAGAGTAGATCGGATGAATGATACTTACTGCAAATTCTCCTTCAACTGTCTCGAAATACTCACTCATACCAGGGGCAGGATTGCGGATAATCGAGGCAACCATTGTCTGGTTTCGGACATTCGACCCTACACTGCTGCTGTATTCTTCAGGATATGCTGCCAGTATCGTGCCGGAGCGGTCCAGAAGACTGACTTCAAATATGGCTGGGCTACTCTCCGCTACTTTCTCAAGATAGGCTTTTGCATCAGTGCCTTGCAGATTCTTCCCCTTGAGATCGGCAGCATGAGTAGCAATATCCGCATCACAATCCTGCAATGCATCTGAAAGAGCAGCAGAGGACTTGAGCACCATGGTTGTCATCGCCAGCTCTTCTTCGGATGACAGATCTGAAGTATCTCCCTCATACCAGCTTTCGGACTCGGTAAACCCCTCATGTTTTGATATTGAGAGAATCCGAAGCGGCTGGCCCCACATCTGGATTGTCATCACATCAGTATCAATGACCCCGGTAATATCTACCGCCAGGCCATCCTGCTTATATTCATCCGGAAGGTCCAATGGGAGATATTGTGTCCCGTCTGAAGCAATAAACCCATAAAAACCCCCTTCAAGATCAATGTAGGTGATGGTTCCGGTACTTGTAATCTCTGAACCGGTTTCCTGTGCAATACACCCCCCTGCACAGAAAAATAAGAGTGCCAGTAAATAAACACCCACCGATGCCGTTGATCGAATCATACATTTTTTTCGCCGGAACAAAAGAAAAGAGTTCTGGTAGCAGGTTTATATACGGGCAGCCGAAACCATACCCGCCATCAACCGGAGAGATACCCGGAGAGAAGCAGGGCATAGATACCTACATGGATAAGGATGAACACCGGAACCATGACTGAGAAGAGCGGTTTTCGAATCTTGTGCCTGAAGATCCTCATTCCTGCATACGCACCAAACGGTCCGAAAAAGGCCACGGTGATCAGGTTCCGTTCAGATATCCGGTACTCTTCACGCATTGCCCGGTGTTTATCAAATCCGAATAATGCAAAAGCGACGATATTGAGAACCAAATAGGGAATGAGAAGGACGGTATTCATAAATAACTACTTCCGTACTTCATATCTTTTATCGTATGCTCCATAAGTGCCTTTTTAGATAAGCCCGCCACGGATAATCTCATCTGTTGAGATGACTCTGGCATACAGTCCTGACAGGGAGCTCATATATGCAGCATGGACCTGGGGAGCAGGCACGGTTATATCCTGGAAGGTCAGGTCACGGGTTGCACACGCATCATGAGCAAGAATGCAGGTAAATCCGAGATCCGCTGCTGCCCGTGTTGTCGCATCGATGCACATGTGACTCATCATTCCGGCAATGATGAGGTTTTTCACCCCTTTTTCATGGAGATGTGAATAAAGGTCTGTCTCCCTGAAACTGTTCGGATACTGTTTTTCTACGACCTTCTCTCCTGGTACTGGGGATACCAGATCAGATATCTCTGCCCCTCTCGTTCCAGGCAGAAAGAATGTCGCATTCGGGCGTGTTGAAATATGCCTGATATGAATTGGTTCAATCCCATGGGTTCGGGCAAAATCCAATAAAAGTCGGGCCTTTTTCCCTGCATTATGGCTCTCATGACATTCCATGGCACCACCGGGAAAGTAATCATTCTGGATATCAATGAGGAGGAGACCTGTGTTAATCATAATTCCCCCGGATATGATAAGATATACTGTCGTGGATGCAGACCGAATTTCTGATAAAAGGGTATCACATCTTCATTTCCAACCGTCACATGAACCCGGATATCCCTGCCGCCTTCCTCCTTTATCCAGGTAAGGGCATGGACCATGAGCGTTGTCCCGATTCCCCGGTTCCTGGCCTCATCGCATACAAATATGGACTCAATCTCTCCAAAGGAGCCGGGCGCTACAGAACAGAAACAGTACCCGATATCATCACCAGACAGGGTATCGATGGCAAAAAAGATCCGAATCAGCCGGTCATCGTTCTTTTGCAGGAGGTCATTTTTCCGGTCATAAAACCTGACCTTTCTCATCTGCCCTCCGAACATCTCATTGCGGGAAATAATGCAGACCCGGAGTTGTTCCCAGAGTTTTTCAATCCGGTCGGTCTCTTCTGGTCCGGCTGCATGAATTGTATACTGTTCATCTGTTGAGAGTGCCGATTTAGGCTCTTTCCTCTCCTCTTCTGCCCGGTGCGCAAGTTCTGAGGAGAAAGCCGGAAGACATACGGCGATATATTCTGCTCCGTCAGGTGTGCTGTACCTGACCGGTGAGCCTGCAGTGACCAGAACCGCCTGTCCGGATGGAACCACAAATACCTGACCATCAGTCTCTACCTGCAATGTCCCGGATAGCACAACCGAATATTCATCAAACTCCGGGGTCTGATATGGCTCTGACCAGCCGGGGGGGCTTACCATCCGTGCAATACTGACCTCTGGCGTTCCGGATACAATTCGTCCCACATATTCTTCTATTCTTTTCGGAGGTGTTCCTGCTGCAGGGATAATTCGGGGAGAGGGTATGATCCGGACCATAGTATCAGGTTTTTTGTTGTTTCTATTTGATTATTGGGAATGTGAACCGAAACAATGAATTTTTATTCGGATGAACCTGAATAGAC
>CAZEWE010000078.1:0-11853 GCA_964515765.1 uncultured Methanospirillum sp.
CGTACAGCCCGATTCATGGAACGTATCGGGATCGATACATTAAAGTCAGAACTACTTTCTATGATTCCATACATAAATCTGGACAAGGTGTAACCATGATTATTACCGACGTGGCACAAGTTGCTTCAGGACCAAATCCACACCATGTGGATGCCAGAAAGATCTACGACTCTCCTCATGCAATGGCGGTGGTCATCACACTCCAGCCAGGAGAATCACTGAAAAAACATATGACTCCGGTTGATGTCATCTTTTATGTCCTGGAAGGAACAGGAGTCGTTGAGATTGGAGATGAACAGGCAGAAGTGACAAAGGATAACCTGGTGGAAAGCCCGGCAAGGATTCCGCATCGGTGGATAAACAAGAGCACTGAAGTTTTCAGAGTTCTGGTTGTAAAAGTTCCAAAACCAACCGAAGAGACTAAATTACTCTGAACTTCTCCCTTTTTTGGACACGGACAGGCCGGTTACATGGCAGCCCTCCATCCGCCTTTCGGGACCCGGATCTCAAACACGGCACCCTGTCCTTCTCTCCCCCGCTCGGCTATGGAAATACCGGTAAGAGCAAGGATATCTCGTGCAAGAAATAAACCAAGCCCGGTATTTTTCCCAAATCCCCGTTCAAAAATCTTTTCCTTGTCATCAGGTGAGATACCAATCCCGTTATCTGCATACGTGATCAGATACTCATCACCGGATCTCTGTGCTGAGATCTGAATTGCTGTGACCGTTTTTCCATGCCGGAGTGAATTATCAAGAAGGTTCAGGAATACCCTGGACAGCATCGGGTCTGCATAGAGAGAGATATCAGGAATATCCACGGTCATCTGAATTGTATCAGATATGTGAGATTCAGGAATACAGTGAATGAGAGCCTGCCATTCGGGTTCATGTAGACCCAGGCCCTCATACGTTTTGGTAAATTCGATGTGGGACTGGATATTTCCAGTACACGCCATGATATTGTCAATACCTTCGTTTATCTTCTGATCATGGGTTGCATTCTTCATCGCATCAAGATATACAAAAATGGTCATGATCTGATTGAGAATATCATGACGGGTTATGGAGCTGAGGAGGTTTAGCTGCCTGTTTGCCTGAAAGAGAGCCTCTTCTGATTTTTTCCGTTCGGTTACATCATGAGCAATTCCCAGAAAAGCCTTTGGAGTCCCATCAGGATTCATAACCGGTGTTCCACTTGAAACATGCCACTTCCATGATCCATCCTTATGTCTGACCCGGTACTCAACCCCGCCCCTCTTCTGCCCGGTACGAAGTATTGTCTCGAGAAACTGACTGGTCACCGGGATATCATCAGGATGAACGACCAGTGTGTATGGCTTTCCAATGATATCCTGGGCATCATGACCTAATACGTCACCCCAGTTTGGAGAGACATATGTGAATATCCCATCAGGAGTGAGCGAGTACACGATGTCATAGGAATTCTCCACAAAAGATCTGAACCGCTCCTCACTTGCCCGGAGTTCTTCTGCCGCGGTTTTTCGTTCGGTGACATCACGGATTGAGAGGAGATCTGCATCCTTACCTTCATACCGGATTCGCTTTCCTACACATTCAACCCATATCTTTTCTCCACGAATGGTACTTATCTGATATTCGGCAAGGAATGGATCTACCCCGTCCCGGACCCTGTTCAGATCCTGGATTACCTGATCCCGTGAGTTTGGATCTATGAAATCAAGGACATTCACGCCAGACAGCAGATTGGCATCAAGAACCCCCACAAGGCGGAGAGCAGCCATATTGGCAAATAATAACGTTCCTTCAAAATCAAGAATGATGATCCCTTCAAGCGAATAACTCACCAGGGATCGGTATTTTTCCTCGCTCTCAATTAGTGCAGCATATGCTTCCTTTTCCCGGGAAATATCAGTGATCACACCAAAATATTTCAGGTTCCCCCCGGTGTCAACAACCGGTCTTGTTGAGGTTCTGACCCAGGAGAATGACCCGTCCTTTTTTATAAGCCGCCATTCCAGCGGGGTTAATACCCCCTGCTCCAGTTCCTGGAAGCGTTTCAGGATGGCCGGGCGATCCTCTTCATAGACCACATCCAGAAAGAACCTGCCTGCAAGATCGCCCGGTCTGTATCCAAATAACCGCTCCCCTGCAGGACTAAAATAACCGATCTGGCCTTTCGGGTTTACTGAAAAGATGACATCATTGATATTCTCAACAAGCATCCTGAACTTGGATTCACTCAGGCGAAGAGCCCGCTCTATCTTTTTTCTTCCGGTAATATCCTGAATTATTCCAAATATGGTATGAGAGGCGGGATCATATTCAGCGATGATATGAACATCAACGACTGTATTGTCAGTCTGCTTTCGGATCTTACATTCCTCGTTAAGGGATCGCTTTTTATTTATGAAATCCTGCAGAGATGTGCTAAACCGGTCCCGGTCCTTTGCAAGAACTACACTCAGGAGTTCCTCTAATGTCATCTTCTCATGGGTGCAGCCAATAATTGCCCTGGCCCCAAGTGATCCTGAGAGAATACCTGAATCAGGATCATATTTCCAATGACCCAGACCGGCAATATACTCTGCATGATAGAGCTGGGCAATACTATCCTGCAAAGCCCGCTTCGTCTCCCGGTGTTCTACAATCCGGCTGATAACATGGATAAGCCGGGTACGTTCCAGCCTGATATCGATATAATCCGTAAGACAGAGATCCGCCCCATACGAAAGGGCATCATTCGCAACATCCTCTTTCTCCTTACCGGTGTAGAGAATAAATGGCAGATCTCCAAAAAACTCCCTGACATGATGGAGGAGGTCAATGCCACTTCGATCAGGCAGATGAAATGCCGCGAGAACTGCATCATATGACGTGGATTTTAACTTTTCAAGAGCGTCATTACATGTGAGAGAAAAATCCAGGGATATATTTGTGCTTTGACTCAGGATCTGTATGTACCGGCAGAGAGGCCCTGTCCTGTCACCAACGCAGAGGAGAGAGATCATATATACCTGTTGGAAATGGTTTTCTCATTTTCAGATATCATCCAATATGTCTCACCAGTATAAATAAAGATACCTAAAAGAAACTCGAAAAGACCGGTTTTTCCAGGGTGTGAAAATTTTTATCTCTTTGGAATATGAGAATGATAGCTGATTAGACAGAACGCAAAATTTCAGGATCGATTACCTCCAGGGAAGACATGACTGCCAAAGACAGCAAGAAACCAATGAACTCATCAGAGGCTAAAAACCATTTTTCAGGAGCTGATTCTGTTCAAAACCAACTTGAATTTCTCCTGGGGGTGACAAAAACCGGTATTGACATCATCGATGACGAATACAACCTCCTGTATGTTGATCCTTCCTGGCAGACATTGTACGGAGAGTTTCAGGGTAAAAAATGCTATGATTACTTTATGGGGAGAACACAGCCCTGTCCTTCGTGTGGTATCAGGAAAGCCCTGAAAACAAAACGAGTTCAAATCACTGAAGAAGTTCTGGTAAAAGAGGGAAGCAGGGTTGTAGAGGTTCATACAATCCCATTTCAGAAAGAGGATGGAAGATGGGTTGTTGGGGAGTTTAATATTGATATTACTGACCGAAAAGAGTTTGACAGAAAGGTAGGTCAGTATGTACAAGATCTGGAATACCTCCACCAGCGCTCCATTCAGATGCTGGATCTGGATAATGAGTCTGATTTTTATTCATTTATTGGTTCAGTTATTCGTGAGCTTGTACCGCCCCGTTCAATTATTGCGATCAGTGAAGTGGATTCTTTTGAGAAAAAAATCACTACACGATCAATCTTCGGATATGAACATGTTCATGATCCTCCCCTTATACAGCTCATTCACTCCCTGACCGGGAGATCATACCCCCTTGAAGAACATATCATAGCACAGATGAAAAAAGGGACGCTTGAAGAGTTTCCGGGTGGCTTTCGTGCCCTGACACAAAGCAGAATTCCTGAATCCCTATACCAGAGAATTGAGAATGAACACGGACTTGGACTGGTGTATGGTATCGGGATGAACTGGCGGGACACCCTGCTCGGTTCCCTTGCAATTATCCTCCCTCCTGATTCTATTCTGGAGAATAAATCCCTCATTGAGATTTTTGTGAATCTTGCTTCAATAGAATATCGGAGAAGAAAGACAGAAGAAGCGTTGCAGGAGGAACGGCGGCTTTTTATTGGCGGACCGGTCATTGTGTTCAGATGGGGAACTGGAGATGAATGGCCAATTTACTATGTTTCCCCAAATATTACCGGGGTTCTCGGTTATTATCCGGAAGAACTGACCAGTGGAGCAGTTACTCTGAGTGAGATATTCCATCCGGATGACTTGCCCCGTATTATCCGGGAAGTGAACCAGCACTGTGATGAAGGAAGAGAATCATTTGAGCAGGAATACCGGATAAAACGTCGTGACGGGAATTACCGATGGATATATGACTTTACGGTCACTGAACGGGATGATGCAGGATCAATTCTTTCATTCCAGGGGTATGCTCTGGACATCACTGAAAGGAAGGAAATTGAGCAGAAACTTTTGGAAAGCGAGGAAAATGCACGAGCCCTGATAAACGCCCCTCATGAATCAATTTTCATGATAAGTCCGGATGGAATAGTCCTGTATGTGAATGAAACGAATGCTACACGGCTTGGTTTTACACCAGATGAGATGATCGGAAAGTCAGTGTACCAGTTTGTTTCCGAAGAGATAGCAGAGCGAAGAAGACAATACGTTCATGAAGTCCTTGAAACAAAAAAACCTGTTCATATCCTTGATGAGCGGAACGGACGGATCATTGAAAATAATCTGTATCCTGTATTGAATACTGCAGGAGAGGTGACGAGGATTGCGATATATGGTCATGACGTAACAGAAATGCATGAATATCAGCAAAAAATCCTCGAAAGTGAAACAAAATACCGGGAGCTTGTGGAGAATGCAGCAAGTATCATCATGCGGTTTGATACGAGCGCCAATATCCTGTATTTCAATGAGTACGCAGAGGAGTTCTTTGGATTTTCTAAAGAGGAAGTGCTGGGGAAGAGCATTTTTAATACAATCCTGGAGGAGACGGATAGTTCAGGGAAAAATTTACAGGAGATGATCCAGAATATGATGGAAAATCCTGAAAAATTTGTCCATAATGAGAACGAAAATATCTGTAAGGATAAACGGAAGGTCTGGATATCATGGCGAAATAAACCTCTGTATGAGAATGGAAGGTTCATTGGCCTCTTATCAGTCGGAACCGATATTACCCAGCGAAAGAAGACTGAAGAAGCACTTTCAGAAGCAAATAAAAAATTAAACCTCCTTTCAAGTATCACCAGACATGATGTGCTCAACCTGATTACGGCATTAAAAGGATATCAGGAACTCTCGTTCGAAATTGAAACCGATGAAAAGAAGAAAGATTTTTTGAAGAAAGAGATCGATCTTACCAATTCGATTCAGAGTCAGATTGAATTTACCAAAGACTACCAGGATCTCGGCCTTTCTGCTCCGATATGGCATGATGTATCTGCCTGCATAGACCGGGCACAAAACAGACTGGGGATTTCTTCCATTCATAGTACCATCTCATTTTCTGAAGTCTCAATTTTCGCAGATCCCCTTTTTGAAAAAGTCATCTACACGCTCCTTGATAACAGTATACGCCATGGAGAACGCGTCACCCGGATATCATGGGGGATTGAACAGAAAAGTGATGGGTATACACTTGTTTGTGAAGATGATGGGATCGGGATTCTGGATGTTGACAAAGAACGAATTTTTATCAGGGGTGTCGGAAAAAATACCGGACTTGGGTTATTTCTAAGCAGGGAGATACTGACCATCACCGGACTTACCATTCGGGAAACGGGATTATTTGGAAAAGGTGCCAGGTTTGAGATAGAAATACCACCTGGGGCTTTGAAGATGGAATAACAGATTTCACCCGTCCATAACCGATGATGTTCCGACTCATCCCTGACGGAAGATGCTAAAAAATATAGTTTTCCTACCGAGGTGCACGATTTTTTATATGAAAATTCAGAAAATTATGATAACTGAATAGTATGGATACGCCACCGGTAATTATTGACAAAGAATCCTGTACATCCTGCGGAATCTGCAGCATGGTCTGCATGTTTTCGGTCATCATCATGGACGATCAATCCGGATATCCCATCCTGTCTTCCCATGCACCACCCTGCAGCCGGTGTGGTCATTGCGTGGTTTTTTGCCCCTCCTCTGCAATTCATCTCTCAGGGAATAGAGGTCACACTCTATCTCTTCCGCCATCCCGAACACGAATAACACCAGACCAGATTCGCGATCTTGTTCTCTCCCGCCGGTCAGTCAGGAAGTATCAGAAGAAAGAGGTTCCACGCCAGACATTGGAAAACCTGTTTGATCTCATCAGGTATGCTCCATCTGCCATGAATCTTCAGACCGTGCACTGGCAGGTTATCTATGAAACCAGGACTGTCCAAACGATTGCATCAACGGTCATATCATGGATGAACCGGATGATAGATGAGCAAAGACTGGGCGATTTTGCAATCGGGTCATCATTTCCCTATATTACCGGTGAATGGAAAAAAGGAAGAGACCTGATAACCCACGGGGCTCCCCATCTTCTCATATCCTATGCCGGGCCTGATGAACTCACCGCATCGACCGACGCGATCATTGCGACCAGTTCCCTGGATCTCATCGCACCAGTGTATGATCTCGGCACATGTTGGACAGGGATTGTTAAAAGAGCGGCGGAATGGTCCCCAGAGGTGCTGGATGCACTGAACCTTCCACCCGGCACTCAGCCACAGACTGCTTTGCTGATCGGATACCCTTTCTATCGGCAGTATTCGATTCCCGAACGGGAATCTGCACGAATCAGATGGATAGGCTAAACAGGAATCCATATAAAAAACCGGATTTCCCCCAGTTTTGATTATGATCGACATTTCCATAGAGCCACGCTATTCACTTCTTCCTTCGAGCCCCCCAGTATTATACCCCTCACGCACCCCCCAATAGCGTGGCTCTATTAAAGCACCCTATTCAGAGATCATCTGAAAAGGAGAAAAATCCATTCTCATTTTTTCCATGATTATCTGACTATTATAAAATTTATTAAATAATTCGTATTTTTAAAAAATATCAATATATTACAGACATTTTAAGATCAAAATTTCAGTACATCCTGACAGGAACACCATGTGAACCATTTAGAAACAGGGACGAGTTTGCAATTGAGAATTCGCATATTAAGGCCTATAATGTCATAATTTTCTTTTATAATCCGCAGATATTCCTTCGTTTGCCATGTTTTTCATGAAATGTCATGATAAATAATGATAAATATAGATTATCTCAAACGTTACATACATGGAACTGCTCATCTTCCTGATACTCTTTCCTCTTCTGATGGCTGGCCTTTTAACCCTCATTCAGGGCGAGAATTTCAGAAGAGCAGCAGTAATTGGCGGAGCAGTCCTGGTTGGGATTGCTTCACTGATTATCCTCGCTGAAAGTATCACCACCCAGGCAGTATACCACTCAGTTCCGGTTGATCTGATTAGTATACTCATATTTATTGGCGATATAATCATCAGCGGATATATCATCTTCGTCAGTCTGAAAGCACGGCAGTATCTGGTAACCGGCATCACAATGCTGCAGCTTATACTTCTGTGTGCCGTTGAATATCTGGCACTGCTTGATCATGCCAGAATCCCGGAGTTGTTCTCAGATCAGCTCTCCGGGATCATGGCTGCGATTATCGGAGTCGTCGGCGGTCTTATCTGTGTATATGCTCTTGGATACATGCGTGAATATCATGCAGAGCACCCGGATTGTCCGGACAAAAGACCACAGTTCTTTGGAATCATGTTCCTCTTCCTCTCGGCCATGTTTGGTGTGGTCTTTTCCAACAATCTCCTCTGGTTGTTCTTCTTCTGGGAGATAACCACGCTCTGCTCATATCTCCTTATCAGATATCCGGAGACTGATGAAGCGATAAGGAATGCATTCAGGGCTCTGCTCTTCAATCTGGTCGGAGGAGCATGTATTCCGGTGGCGTTTCTGGTAATATTCCTTACCGGGGGATCACAGCTCATCGGTCTTCATGAACTGATCGCTGCAGGACCCGGACTTGCCCTAATTCCCGCAGGACTCATCGCTATTGCAGGACTTGCGAAATCAGCACAATTCCCCTTTTCATCATGGCTCGTCGGTGCAATGGTTGCACCAACCCCGGTGTCGGCCCTTCTCCACTCAAGCACCATGGTCAAAGCTGGAGTATACATTATTGCACGGTTTGCCCCGGTCTTTGAAGGACAGATCGTCGGTATATTGATTGCCCTTATCGGTGGCATCACCTTCCTGGCCGCGTCTGCCATTGCCATATCACAGAGCAATGCCAAAAAAGTCCTGGCATATTCAACCATTGCAAACCTGGGACTTATTGTTGCCTGTTGTGGTGTCGGGACCGCTGAGGCACTCTGGGCTGCAATCCTTCTGATAGTCTTCCATGCCATCGCAAAATCCCTGCTCTTCCTCTCGGTCGGGACCGTTGAGCATCAGATTCACAGCAGGGACATTGAAGACATGACCGGACTTGTTACCCGGATGCCCCGGATTACCATGATGATCCTGATAGGAATTGCCGGTATGTTTCTGGCACCGTTTGGTATGCTCATCTCAAAATGGGCATCCCTTCATGCCTTTGTGGAATCAGTTCCTCCATACGGTATACTTCTGGTTATCATTATCGCGTATGGCAGTGGGATTACCGCATTCTTCTGGGCAAAATGGATGGGAAAACTCATCGCCGTCGGAGAACCCCAGAAAAAAGATGAATCTCATATCCCGGGATCTGAAAAAAGTATCCTGTATATCCTGTCTGCCCTGACTATCGGGGTGTGCTTTGGGTTTCCCATCATCTCATGGTACCTGATTGAACCCTGGCTCCTGAGCATGTACCGGTCAGTTACCGATCTCGTCTCGCTCAGCAATATTGAGATCATGTTCATGATGCTCTTTTTAGTGCTCATCATGCCATTCTCTCTTGCCTGGTTCTCCCACTCGGCAAAGCGGGTTCCCCGGTACCTGTGCGGTATTCCGGAAGGCCGGAGCACCGCATTCATGGGAAGCTGTGGCATAAACCGGGAAATTGCCCTTTCAAATTACTACCTGGACCGGGTATTTGGTGAAGAACGTCTCTCCCGCATCAGTGTGGGGATGGGAATCTTCCTGATAGTCCTGCTCCTGAATATTCTTATCATCGGAGGTGGCCTGTGAACACGATGGATCCATTCCTTGCAGCAGCGTTATTCATCATCCTTGCACCGGTTGTCGGTATACTCATCACCGGGCTGGACCGGATACTCACTGCACGGATGCAGGGACGGGTCGGACCGCCGGTTCTTCAGCCCTGGTATGATATCCGCAAATTATTCCAGAAGAAACAGGTGGCAGTCTGGGGAGCACAGAGCTTTTTCATCTTCTGCTATCTCATATTCATCATCTTCACCGGGGCACTCTTCTTTGGCGGAGGAGACATTTTACTGGTCATATTTGCCCTGACGCTCGGACATGTCTTCCTGGTGCTTGGTGCCTATGTGTCATATTCACCCTATGCCCATATCGGAGCCGAACGGGAACTTATTCAGCTGATGGCAGTCGAGCCGATGATCATCATCTCCGCAATCGGGCTGTACCAGGTGAATGGTTCATTCCTCATCGGAGATATGGCAAACCACCCCGGCCTACCCATATTGCTTTTGCCAGGCGTGTTTCTCGGGTTTATCTACATATTAACGTTTAAACTGATGAAATCGCCGTTTGATCTGGCAACCTCACATCATGCACATCAGGAACTGGTAAAAGGAAGCACCACGGAGTTTTCAGGATCAACTCTTGCCATGGTCGAACTGGCCCATTTATACGAACTGGTGGTCATGCTTGGTTTTATCTGGTTATTCTTCGGGGATAATCTGATCCTGTGTGTTGGTGCAATAGCGGTCATCATGATCCTTGAGATCCTGGTCGATAACTGCACATCACGAGTCCGTTGGCAGGATGCCATGACCAGTGCCTGGTTTGTTACCCTCGTAGCCGGAGCAGGAAATATCTTCGCCCTTTCAATCATGTGAGAATCATGTCATACCTACAGAAATCACCCTGGATTATTCATTATGATGGCTCAAGTTGCAATGGCTGTGACATTGAAGTACTGGCCTGTCTGACACCCCTCTATGATGTTGAACGGTTCGGCATTCTCAACACCGGAAACCCGAAGCATGCTGATATATTCGTCATTACCGGCGGTGTCAACGAGATAAACAAAGAGGTTGTGCAGAACATCTACGAACAGATGCCGAATCCGAAGGTTGTCGTTGCCGTTGGAATCTGTGCATGCTCTGGTGGCGTATTCAAAGAATGCTACAATATTTCAGGAGGTGTTGCAACCGTCATACCGGTTGATATCTATGTTCCCGGATGTGCAGCACGGCCCGAATCTATCATAGATGGTATCGTGCAGGCACTTGGTATACTTGAACAGAAACGGAGTGCCATGAAAGCCGGAGCGGAGGGGATCGCATGAAGCAGCCAGAGCAGACTATCGAGACTATTACAATCGAAGATCTCATTCACCGTGTTCATTCCTTCCATGACGACGGGTACCGCCTGGTCCAGATCAGTTGTGCTGCAGAAGGAGAGGCATTTGAGGTGACCTACAGTTTTGACAAGGATCTGACTCTCACTCATCTCCGGATCCCTGCCTCCCGGGAAAACCCGATTCCAAGTATCTCCCGTATTTATCTTGCATCATTCGTGTATGAGAACGAGATTGCAGATCTCTTTGGGATCCCCTTCACAGGAATTGCAATAGATTACAAGGGAACCTTCATCAGGACCAGTATTCCCCACCCGTTTGGAACGCCCCAGATAACGGTTGTGAAAAAGAAACAGGAGGATCAGCATGAGTAAACAGATTATCGTCCCGTTCGGACCCCAGCACCCGGTCCTTCCTGAGCCGATTCACCTAGACCTGGTCCTGGAGGATGAACGGGTTGTTGAGGCAATTCCCTCAATCGGGTATGTCCACCGTGGCCTTGAAAAACTCGTGGAGAAACGTGACTACAAGGATTATGTCTTCATATCCGAGCGGATATGTGGGATCTGCAGTTTTATCCACGGGGCCACCTACTGCCAGGGGGTTGAGCAGATCATGGGCATTGAGATCCCCAGGCGTGCCGAGTTCCTTCGGGCAATATGGTCTGAATACTCCCGTATGCACAGTCATCTCCTCTGGCTTGGATGTTTTGCAGACAGCATGGGGTATGAAAACCTCTTCATGAACTGCTGGAAAGTCAGGGAGAAAATTCTTGATGTTCTGGAACGGACAACCGGAGGCCGGGTCATACAGGGAGTAAACCGGGTCGGCGGTGTCAGCAGGGATATGGATGCAACAGAGCTCAAGCGGATTGAGAGTGAGATCCCCGGACTACGGGCTGACTATACAGAACTGACCCGGATATTTGATGAGGATCTGACAGTCCAGACAAGGACGAAGGGTATCGGGATGTTATCCAAGGACAAGGCCTGGGATCTTGGAGCAGTCGGTCCGGTTATCAGGGGCAGCGGGCATGAGGTTGATACACGGGCCACCGGGTATGGAGCCTATGATGAACTTGATTTCAAGCCGGTTGTCAGAAATGAGGCTGACTGTCATGCCCGTTGTCTGGTGAGAGCCGAGGAACTCTTCACCTCACTGGATCTCATAGAGAACGCCATTGACCGGATCCCTGCCGGTGATATTCTGGCACCAGTCAAAGGCAACCCGTCCGGAGAATATTA
>CAZEWE010000079.1:0-7847 GCA_964515765.1 uncultured Methanospirillum sp.
GAATTATTACGAGTGCATCATCAGTCAAAGATGATTATTAATCATCTTCCTGACCCGACATTTGTTATTAGTACTGATGGATATCTGATCGCCTGGAATCGTGCCATAGAAAAGGTGACCGGATATTCAGAACAGGAAATGCTGAATATCAAATTAAGAGACTGTTCCCAGAGAATCTTTGGAATTCCTAGATTATCTCTTGCGGATCATATTTTCAATCCTGATTCCAAAATTCAGGGATGGTATGAAAATATTATTCATGAAGAGGATACCATCACCGCTGAGACAATAGTGTGCCTCGGTTCAGGGGGTAAACGAAACGTATGGGTGAAAGCAAGCCCGCTTTATGATGAAAATGATCAACTCATTGGAGTCGTTGAAACGCTTCGTGACATAACTCTTATCAAACAAAATGAACTGGAACTTACAAGGAAGTCCCGTGCTTTGGATGAGAGTGCCAGGACACTTCAAAATATTATTGACTTTATTCCAGATCCCACCTTTGCGATTGATAATAATGGAACAGTCATCGCCTGGAACCGTGCAATAGAACGGATGACTCATAAAAATGCCATCGACATCCTAGGTCATGGTAATTATGCGTATGCAGAGCCGTTTTATTCAAAACGTTGTCCCACCCTCATCGATCTTACCTTACAAGATCATCCTGAAATTCGAACAAAATACGATTTTATAAAAAATGAACATGATCACCTGATTGCAGAAGTCCATAATGACCAGATTTATGCTGGGAAAAGGGCTTTTTTATGGGCAATAGTTGCCCCATTGTATGATGGCGATGGAAATATATCCGGAGCTATTGAATCCATCCGTGATATAACGGAAAAAAAGGAGTTGGAACTGCAACTCAGGGAAAAGGTAGAAGATCTTGCCTCTTCATATGAGGAGATAGCAGCTCAGAATGAAGAAATTCGCACCAGTTTTGATGAAATCGAAAAGCAAAAACGTTTACTTGAAATTAGCGAAAAGCGATTTAGAAGTTTTATTGAACACCTTCCGGATGGTGTCATCATTCATCGGGATGATGCGATAAGTTATGCGAATCCAATGGCCTGTCAGATTCTTGGATATGACGATCTTTCCTGCTTAATGGGAAGGTCTCCTCTTGATGTTGTTCATCCCGGGTGTCGGGAAAAGATAAATGATCGCATTTTCCGGGCAGCTGAAACAAAACACCCATTTATCGAAGGGAAATTTTTACGAATGGATAATACTGAAATCCCTGTGGAAGTTGCAGAAACTCCTGTGTATATTGATGATTCCATCTCTGTGATGACCATTTTCAGGGATATCACAGAGGAGTACGAACGAAAAAGTGCTCTTCGTCAGGCTCAGAATAAGGTAAAAATCCTCTCATCAATAACCCAGCATGACATTAAAAATGAACTCGGAACGGTCATGACCATTCTTGATCTGGTGGGTTCAGGTGATATTCCACACGAGGAAGCAGAATTGATAAAAAGAGCCATTGTTCCCTGCACGAATATCCTCGAGCAATTAAAAACCACCTTTGAGTATCAAACGATAGGAGTAATGGAACCCGGATGGTTTATCTTGAGTTCTCTTGGATTTCAGGCTGCACGCCATCATAAGATCCATACCTCGTTCTATACTTTCAAAGGTGAAGATGCCCGGATTTTTGCTGACCCTCTAATATCGAAAGTATTTGAGAACCTTATTGATAATTCACTTCGTCATGGGAAGAATGTCAGCCAAATCAATTTATATGTAGAGAGGAGATTACACAATCTTCAAATTGTTTATGAGGATGATGGTGTTGGTATTTCCTATGATGACAAAAACAGGATCTTTGAAGAAGGTTATGGTAAGAACACCGGGCTTGGGTTATTTCTCATAAAGGAAATTCTTGCTATGACGGGGATTTCGATTTGTGAATGTGGTGAACCTGGACAGGGAGCCCGATTTGAAATGAATATTCCTCCGGGAAAATGGGAATAATCATATTTCAAATATCCAATTCCGTAATGAACTTTTTTTAACATGAAGAAAATTTATTGAGTAGTCGATATAAAATGATTATTCACCTCACCTTTAATCATATATGAGATCATATACTCTCATATCCACGATATCTCCATGTCATTCTAAATATTCAACAAATACTCCCTGAATGAGGATAACTGAATATCTATGTCTGATGAAAATAATAAATCGCCACTGGTTTCGGTGCTTTATGTAGACGATGAGGAAGACCTCCTCACCATAGGCAAGCTCTTCCTTGAACGAACCGGTCTTTTTCAGGTTGATACTTTGACATCTGCAAAGACTGCCCTCTCTTCTTCCATAGAGACTTATGATGCCATTGTCTCTGATTACCAGATGCCGGTGATGGATGGCATCGAATTTCTAAAAACAGTCCGGGAACAGTATGATGATATCCCGTTTATTCTCTTCACCGGCCGGGGTCGCGAAGAGGTCGTGATAGAAGCAATCAATAACGGAGCTGACTTTTATCTCCAGAAAGGAGGGGAGCCAAAGTCGCAATTTGCCGAACTATCCCATAAAATCAGGCAGGCGGTTCGGAGAAAACAGGCAGAAAAATCAGTTCGTGAGTCTGAAAAGCGGGTGTCGGATATCATAGACTTCCTTCCGGATGCCACATTTGCCATTAACCAGAAAGGAGAAGTAATTGCCTGGAACCGGGCTCTGGAAGAGATGACCGGAATTCCTGCAGTCAGTATTCTTGGGAAAACCCATGATGACTATGTCACTGCGTTTTATTTCTATGACCGCCCGCTCCTGATAGACCTTATTGACGAACCTGATGAGACTATAGAGATGCAGTATCCCACATTTTTCAGGGATGGCTCATCAATCACTGCTGAGACAGAAAATGCCCGGAAAAATGGGGAAAAATTGTATTTAACAATAAAAGTCAGCAGGTTATTCAACCAGAAAGGGGATATCACCGGGGCGATTGAAACGGTCCGGGACATCACCTCCCTGAAAACCACTGAACATGAACTCTTTAACAGTGAACAGCGGTACCGTTCGATCATTCATGATCAGACAGATTTTATCGCCCGGTTTACATCCGATGGGACGATTACCTTCATCAATGAAGCGTATCGTGATAATTTTGCCCCCTTACTTGACCTGAAAGACATTGAAGGGAAAAATATCCGCGACCTGATGCAGATCAAGAATTATTCAGCGGTTGAAGCGTTTCTTCGTTCACTTACTGTTGATACACCAGTTCGGGAGATGGAGCGGGAGGTTACCGGGACCGACGGAGAGAAACACTGGCAGTTATGGACGGTCAGGGCGTTATTTGATGAGAAAGGAACTCCTGCGGAATACCAGGTATCAGGAAAGGATATTACCCGTCGGAAAAGGGACGAAGAAGAGATACATGCTGCATATGAAGAATTAGCTGCATCTGAAGAGTCTTTGCAGAGCTCCTACCGGGAACTTCTCACCAGTAAACAGGCTCTGATGGACAGTGAATTCAGGCTCCGCTCCCTTATTGATAATACTGAAGAGGCAATCTCCATGATAGATGAAGAGGGCAGAGTCATCGAATGGAATCAAAGTTCTGAACTGATATCCGGGATTTTGAAAGATGAAGCCCTTGGTATGTATGTGTGGGACCTCACCTTCCGAATGGCACCTGCAGAGCATCAGGACGCAGAGCATAGAAACGCAATAACTGAAGCATTACAATCCTCGCTTAAAACCGGGGTACCGGTCTTTCCCGGACCGCAGGTTATTACCGGTAAACGCCCGAACGGAACGACGATTATTACCCGCCAGAGGATCTTCTCCATGAAAACGGATCGGGGATACCGGTTTGGGTCCATCTCTCATGACATCACTGAAGAAGTACTGGCAAAAGAGGCACTCAAAGAGAGCGAAGAGCGGTTTCGGGGGATAGCAGAACGATCTTCGGATCTGATTCTGGTGCTTGATCATCATCTGTGTGTTACGTATGCTTCTCCTGCAGCACGGACAATACTGGGGTATGAGCCTCACGAACTGCTGGGAAAATCATATGAATTCGCGGTTCAGAATTTCTTTGAGCAGGGCGGCGATGTCATATCGCATGATGCGAAAGAGGTTTTGAATGGCGAATCAAAAGGAAAGAGAGTGTATGAGCGGGATATCCGGATCATCAAAAAAGACGGGACCCGTGCATACGTCAGTATTCATGCCGTACCGATATTTCAGGATGGAGTTCTGACAGGGGCTCAGGCATCAATACGTGAAATACTTCCGGAAGAGGATGACCTGGGGGAAAACAGATGATATATTCGTTTAATCCAAAAAACATCCCCGAAGAAAGCGATTGGTTCTCGTTGATCCGGAGTTCGAGGAAAAATGTTCTGGTTCATCTTAAATGAAATCCAAAGATAATTAAATTTCTAATCCCTGGGGATCTTTCTCCACCCGGTTGAGGGAATAGATATCTCAAATCTCGCCCCCCTCCCAAACTCTCCTGTCTCAATGATTGAAATGTCAGTAATTGTAAGGATATCCCTGCACAAAGCCAGTCCAAGACCGGTATTTCTCCCATATCCTCTCTCAAATATCCTCTCCTTTTCTTCCGGGATTACTCCCACCCCGTCATCCTCACAGATAAGCACCATGTTGGATGCTTCTTCTTCATAAAACCGGATTGTCGTTATCGTTTCACCATACCTGACCGCATTCTCAATCAGATTATAGATGATCTTCACAAGGAGCGGATCAGCAAATACCTCAATGTCTTCAGATATATCATTCTGTATGATAACCGACCCAAGATGAACCTGTTCTGATGCATCACAAGTGATCTTTCGAATATTCTGCCAGATTGGAGATTTCACTCCAATCTCCTCATATTGCTTTGTAAACTGGATTATTGAGCTGATACGTTCCGCAATCGACACGGCTTTTTCTGCAAACTCATGCTCAGGAGATCCCATGAGAGACTCATCCAAAATGGTAAGATATCCAAGGAGTGCAACCAGCTGATTATTAATATCATGCCTTGTAATTTTTGTCAGAAGGTTTAGTTTTCGGTTTGCAAGTAATACCGCTTCCTCTGCCTTTTTTATCTCGGTAACATCGTGGAGAATTCCTTCAATGCCGATAATATTTCCATGAATGTCCCGGTAGAACTGACTGCTGACGGTTACCTGATGGATATTTCCATGTTTGTCAACGAGAGAAGTCGGAAAATTTGTAACTTTCTCATCTTTTTGAAGGAGCTCTAAAAGATTTTCGCGTTCACCTGGATTAGAATAGAACATATGAGAGATATTGCAGCCAATCATCTCATCAGCCGATGAAAATCCTGCAAGTCTGACCCCGGCAGGACTTATCATGATCAGGTTGCCAGAAATGTCTGCTCTATATACCAGATCCTGCATATTTTCAATAATCGTTCGGTACTGTAATTCACTCTCTTTCAATGCGGTTTCTGCTTTTTTCTGTTCCGTTACGTCAGTGAGAACAGCCAGGGTTGTATCCTTCAATCGTCCCGCAAGTGACGCTGATCGGACTTCAAGCCATCTCCGCTCACCTGAAGGGATAGCAACTTCAATTAAATAAGGTTTAATAGATATTCCCTGGTATCTGAATCCGATGTTTTGTATCAGGAGATCGTGATATTCAGGAGTTGCAAATGAAAGGACTGATGTTCCGATGATCTCTTCAGGAGGTTTTCCCATCAACCGGGCCCCTTCATCATTGACATAGACAATGGTCTCCCCTTCATGAATGATGACGTAATCAGGAAGCTGATTGAGTAACTGATTCATCTCCTCTTCAGTAGATTTTAATTTGGTCCGTGTTTCCTCCAAATCTGCTATATTCTCGATTGAAATAAGACTTTTCCTGGTTCCGGGAATAGTGGTGATACATACCATTCCATCCTTGGTTTCACCATTTTTCAAAACATAGGTAAATGCATAGTTCTCTAAAAGAGCGGAGAGGTTTTTTTTCTGCAGAGTATAATATTCTATCATCCGCCCCCGATCTTCATCCGCAATCAGGTCAGGCCATTGTAATTGTCCGATTATCTCTGAGCGGGTATATCCGAATACCTGTTCAAACTCTTTATTCACATCAGATATCACCATATCTTCATTCAGAATCAGCATGGGGATACCTGTTTTATCAAATATGGTTTTATACAGGATCTCTATCTGTTTTCTTTCAGTAATGTCCCTGAATATACCTTCAATCCCAAGATAATTCCCTTGATGATCATAATAATAGTGGCTGCTGGTCAGGACTGTTATCGGGGTTCCGTCTTTCTTTTTCAGCTGAACCTCATAATTGGTGACCGAACCATGTTCTTTCATATCCCTGAGGAAGGTTTCCCTGTCCTGGGGGTTCAGATACAGAGTCTCCGCAATTTTTTTACCGATTAATTCAGACAGGGACTCGTACCCTAACACCGTGATTACAGAGGGACTGATGAGGATAATATTCCCTTCAGAATCAGACCGGTAGAAGACATCTTGTATATTTTCAAAGATGGTGTGGTATTCAGTCTCAGCAATAACTTGGTCTGTGATGTCAATTGCTGATGCAACACTCCAATCAGTACCGGGGATCATGGCTACATTATTAATGCAGTACCGCATCTTTCCAAACCGGTCAACAAATCTGAATGGATAGACAGGCGGTGGAGATGTAGGATTGGCTCGGCGTAAGCGATGGTACTCTTTCATCTTAACGAGGTCTTCAGGCACGATGAAATCAGTCCAGCACATCTTCCCTTCAAGTTCCTCTTTTGAATATCCTGAAAGTTGAACAAATTTACTATTGGCATATACGATAGTATTGTCAGATTCCACTACCAGGATAATCGTCCCGGTATTGTCAAAAACCGCCCGGTGGAGATTCTCTGATTCATTGAGTCTGATCTCCATCTGCTTTCTTTCGGTAATATCGCGGAATAACCCTTCAATCCCAAGGAAATTGCCGTAATGGTCATAATATTTGTGGCTGCTGGTCAAAACCGTAATCGGTGTTCCATCTCCTTTTCGGAGTGTTGCTTCGTAATTTTCCACCTTTCCGGTCTTTTCAATCTCTGTGAGAAACTCCTTTCTGTCTTCTGGGTTATAATATAGTGCATCAGCCACTTTTTTTCCATAATATTCAGTATTGTCCGGATATCCAAGGACCGAAGTTGCTGAGGGGCTCGTAAGAATTATTTTACCTTCCTTATCGGTCTGATAATACACATCCTGCATATTCTCAAGAATTCTCCGGTATTTTTCCTCACTCTCTCGGATTATTTCCTGGTTACGTTTGAGTTCTTCAAACTGTGCCTGTAGTTCTTCCTGGGTGGTGGTAAGCTCCTCATTGGCCGCCTGTAACTCTTCTGCATACCGTTTCTGGTTCGTAATATCAACGAGGGACGCAACACTGTTATCGCTTCCTGGAATGATATCTACATGGACGATGCAGGTATGGACTGATCCATCTGCTTCATTATGGGCCCGGCATTCATACACCGTCGGAGCCAGGGAGGGATCCTTCCTCCTGATATGATGATACTCAACCATTCGTTTCACATCATCTTCATCAATAAATTTCGTCCAGCTTAATTTTTTTTCCTGTTCAGCAATCGGAACACCGGTGAGTTTTTCCCATCCTGAGTTTGCCCGCAGAATGATAGTGGTAGGACCGATAATAATCGTAGCAGCCCCGGTATTTTCAAATACTGCCCTGTATAGACTTTCTGACTGTTTCAGTTCTTCTTCTACCAGTTTTCGGTCAGTAATATCTTTCCCAAGCGATTGATACTCGATGAGGGTTCCTTTTTCATTAAAAATTGCATGGTCACGCCACCGGTGCCAGCGGAGACTGCC
>CAZEWE010000079.1:7947-11784 GCA_964515765.1 uncultured Methanospirillum sp.
ACTGCCGAATCACGAAGTTCAACCTGAAATTCTCCGGTTCGCTCAAGAAAGAGTTTCCCTATTTCGAGGAGTGAGAGGTCATCATCAACATACAGGACTGAGATCATGAGAATTCCTGATATAGAGTAAAATACAACGTGAACAGTATAATAATGCTTGCAGGAAAAAGAGGGGGAATTTCATATATCAAATACCTTGAATGTATCACCGGAAACAATGAGGTGTTCCAAGGCATGCACACAAATCACACGCTATTGCTCTCCCTACACCAATACGTAAAACAATACCTATACCTTCTAGTTAAACCGTTGATGGATCCTGGTTTTTATACTGATTCAACAATATTTATTGATCATCCGGTTTAAATGAAAATAAGCCGGATCCCTCCTTTTCTACCATCCCATTTCCACTCCAGCCCGCCATGCTCCTTTTGGTACCCGAATTTCAAACCGCGCTCCCTTTCCAGGAGTTCCACATTCCCGGATGGAAAGCCCGGTAATTGCCAATATATCTCTGATTAAAAATAACCCCATTCCGGTATGTTTTCCAAATCCTCGCTCAAATATTTTCTCCTTTTCATCAGAAGATATGCCAGCCCCGTCATCACGATACACGATGATGAGGTCAGACCCTTCATACATCAGCGTAAATGAGATCACCGTCACCTGCTTTCCATGCCTGATGGTGTTATCGATGAGATTGAAGAAGACTTTCTGAATAAGAGGATCTGAATACACCATGACCTTTCCTGTCTCTACGGTTATCGTGATATCAGGAAGAGCCATCTCCCTGACTACGAGTGTGATAATGGTGTCAAGGTCAAACCACTCCGGAGCATGGACTCCGATGTCCTGGTAATACCGGGAAAATTCAATCTGGTGACGAATAATTCGAAGTCCATCCAGGGTTTCACGAATTAATTCCAGTGATGCAGTATCTTCTATGGTATCCTGTGCAAGTTCAAGAGTAAGAAAGATTTCAGTAAGGGTGTTTGCAATATCATGGCGGGAGATGGAAGAGAGGATATTGAGTTTCTTATTTGCCAGCTGGATAGCTTTTTCCCGCTGTATTCGCTCGGTGATATCCGTTCCAAGACTGATAACTCCGGTGGTCCTGCCATCAGCCTCATGGAGCACAAGGTTTGTCCAGAGAACAGAGTGTTTTTGGTTATCTTTAGAGATAATTGAGTTCTCAAGCTGTGGGGGTACTATTTCCTTCTGGATATATTGGACGAAGGTCTCCCGAACATGCTCTTCAGGGAGTGTGAATGTTGAAAACCAGTCCGCACCCAGGATTTCATCTTTGTCATATCCGATAACCTTGAGGAGGTGGTTGTTTCCGAACACTACCTTCCCATCACGGTCCAGCATCACAACAATGAGCGGGATCTTCTCTATCATCTCACGGTATCGGCGTTCAGATTCACGGAGTTCATCCTGGGCTTTTTTCCGGATGGTGATATCATGGAGAAGGATGAGCATAACCTTCCCGTATGGTGCAAAATATAACTCAAATGTCCTCTGGGATCCGTCTTTTGCGGTTATCTGATAGACATGGGGTTCAGGTTCCTGGATCTGCCGGTCCATTTTCCATGCCAGATCCTGCCACATATGAAAGGCATCTTCCTGATCAGATGGATCTGGTAAGAATACCCGGATGACGGTCTGCATGTCCGGAATATCGTTCAGAGTAAATCCAAGTGATCTGGTCACCTGTGGATTGATATAGGCGATGGAATTATCCCTGTTGACAAGTATCATCCCAAGCGGGGTAATCTCAGTGATAGTGCGAAACTTCTCTTCACTCTCCTGAAGATCTGCTTCAAACGAGGTCCTGACTTCCAGTTCATTTTTCAGAAGGATGTTCGTCATATCAAGAGCCTCAGATTTTTCCAAAACCTGAACCTCCAGTTCTGAAATTTTATTTTCCAGGTTTTTATCCGGTTCTGATGCCTGCTTCGAAGTAATCAGAAGAAGAATTGCACAGCAGATGATGAGTTCTCCGATGATATGAACAGACAGACCGGTATAGAGGAGATCCGGATTCCACCCAATAAATTGCCCCGAAAGCAGGGTAAGGCATCCGATGCTTCCGATAATGATGGCATATCTCTTCTGTTTTTCAGAAGCATGATACAAGATACCGGCAATCAGGATAAAAATGAGGAGAAGATCTGGAAAAAAAGGAAGGTATGGTACAAAATCCATGAGCGGTATCCTTATATGTATCTGTTAGGAAGAGAAGTGAACAGGATTCTCATGATAAGCATGAGTCAGCCTCCTGATAGGATGAGATCCCTTTTTTCAGTATAATTCTCCTATTGTGTTTCTTTCCCTGATATGATTTATTTTTCTGTTTCGTATGGTTCATGCCAGACGTTCAGGATGGTTCGGTAAATAATGCGATATCTATTAATGATTCTGAAGCTATATGGCTAATTATTCATATCTGTTCAGGACAATTCAGACAATATATCTGATAACGGGGGGGTTGAATGGCGCTAACAAATTTTTTAGGTACTGAGACGGATTTATACAAACATCCGGACTCCTCTGTCTCTGTTCTGTATGTCGATGACGAGGAGAGTCTTCAGAAACTTGGGAAGAAGTATCTGGAGAGTTCTGGTGCGATAATAGTTGATACGCTGACTTCAGCAGAGGAGGCTCTGGCATTACCTCATCTGCATACCTATGATGCCATCGTCTCTGATTACCTGATGCCGGATATGGATGGTCTTGTGTTACTCCAGGAGATCAGGGAACGATTCGACACCATGCCCTTTATCCTCGTTTCTGAAAAGGGAAGGGAAGAGGTCATAATCAGGGCCATTGAGTACTGTGTGGATTTCTATATTCAGAAAGGAGAAGATTCAAGGGCACTATTTGAAGAGATATCTGATAAACTCATGAAAGCGGTTCAGCGAAGGAGAGTATTTTCTGACCAGATACCGGCTGTTGAGAAGGAGATACGGGGGCAGTATGCCGAGCTTAAAACATTGAAGAACTCATTAGAGGAGAGTGAAAAAAAGTTTAGAAACATTGTTGAGACCTCTCCTGATGTAATATGGGATACGGACCTTGACGGATTCGTGACATATGTCAGCCCCCAGTGTCGTGCAATCTCCGGATATACTCCGGAAGAACTGGTAGGGAGAAATTTGCTTTCCATCCTTACTCCGGAAGGAATGGAGATGATGAGGGAGGTCCTCAAAGAGGGAAAGACGAGAAAACCAGGCCTTTTTTCCTTTGATGTCCCTGTTCTTCATAAGGATGGAAGTCAGCGTATTCTCAATATCAGATCATTTCCCCTTGAGGATAAGAGCGGTAACCGTGTAGGATTTCGTGGTGTCTCGTCTGATGTAACCGAATTATTCGGGATGATGAAAGAACTCAGGGCATCTGAGGAACGCTTCAGATTAATGGCTGAACGTTCTTCTGATCTGATTGTGATCCTCGATGACCGGCTCTGTGCAACCTATATCTCACCGTCTGTTTTTGCAATCACCGGATATTTGCAGCAGGAACTTGTTGGAAAATCAACTGAAGATGCTGCTTCACTCCTCTTTCCGATGGATATCGAGGAGTTTAAACACATCATTCGAACATTGCAGGAAAAAGAATCAGTTGAAGATGTGAACATCCGTATTCGGACAAAAGATGGAAGATCAGTCTTTGTCAACCTGTATGCGACCCCGATTGTAAACAACAATCTCCTGACCGGTGCCCAGGTTTCGATGCGGGTCATTACCTCGGTGAAAGAGATTACAGCTGCCCTGTATAAGAGTGAAGAAAAATACCGGGTGCTTGCAGAAAATGTTCATGACGTTATCTGGACATG
>CAZEWE010000080.1:0-11474 GCA_964515765.1 uncultured Methanospirillum sp.
GTCAGACCTCGTCAGGTTCAAGGTCTTCAAACTCGATATCGGTCAGGTCACCATCACCTGAAAGATCATCATCCATCATTGACTCATCAAGAGGCATATCAAAGTCAGCAAGGCCTTCTTCTGAAAGGCCGCTACTATCATCAACTTCAGTTACTTCCTCTCCGCCGGACAGGGCATCTTCCATAGAATCGCCAAAACCTGAATCAGACATGTCAGGTTCAAGGTCTCCCTCGAAATCCGGTAGGTCGCCAGACTCGGTGACCGGCTGCTCATCACCGCCAGGTTCATCATATGACCCAAAGTCATCATCTTCAATTCCCGGAAGTGATGCCTCCCCCTCTTCATCCTCAGAGAACTCATCGCCAAAGAGGTCGGCAGACCCGCCTTCATCAAAGTCATCTGGTAACGGGAGATCGCTGTCACCTGCTGAAATTGCGGCCCCGGCAACTGCAGCTGCGGCTCCTGCAGTGGCAGCAGCAACCGGCACATACCCGCCGGAAGAACCGGATGATGAACTGGCACCAGATGAGGTTGTGGATCTCGACGGACGAAGTGGTTCTGGAACCGGAAGCCCGTCTTCTTTTCTCCGTTCAGCCACATATTCCCGGATGCGGTCACGAAGCGGAAGATTTGACCGGGGTGACTGCACCGGCATGGTTTTTATCGGCTCTGAAACCGTACCTTTCTGCTCCTTCTTCTTTGGTCGGCCCTTTATGTATGGGTGAATTATGTAGAGCCACAGCCCCATCACGGCAGTAACCCAGAGAGAAAAGTACACCGCACCAATCATATCCTTTATTCCGGACTGAAAACCGGTGGTGAGGTAAAATACGAGAAGAAGGACTACAAGCGCTCCAATAAAGGTTATGACCATCAGCAGCTTCTTCTCAACTTTCATGAATGAACCCATCTGCACTGATACCACCGGACCCCATTTCCGGTGAATAGTATACCAGAATATCTCAGTATTGGAATTTATGTTCTCTGGTTCCTGCCCCTTAAAAAAATCAGGGCCTGATGATGATAAGCCGCTCCTCGGTCATCTCCCGGATGGCGAAATAGGGCCCTTCTCTCCCGATTCCTGACTCTTTGACCCCGCCATAGGGCATACTGTCAATACGGAATGTCGGAATGTCGTTCACCAGTACCGCACCACACTGGATGGTCTTTGAGGCATGGATCGCCCGGCCAAGGTCTTTCGTAAATATTCCTGCCTGAAGACCGAACCGGGAGTCATTTACCATGGCAACCGCATCTTCAAACGTTTCATATGGTGTTACAGTAAAAACCGGGGCAAATACTTCCTCACAGTTCACCCTCATGTCAGGAGTGGTGTCTGCAAGGATGGTTGGTACGAGAAGATGACCGTTCATTCTGCCCCCGCATAAAACCCGTGCCCCATTCGTGACCGCTTCTTCAACCCTGATGAGGGCTTCCTTTGCCTTGTCCGGAGTGATCATCGGCCCCACATCTGTTGCCGGATCCTCAGGATCACCGGTAACAAGAGCATTACACCGCGATACCAGTTCATAGATGAAGGTGTCAGCAATACTCCTCTGCACAAAGACCCGCTGGACCGAGATACAGACCTGACCGGCATGGGAATATGCGCCCTCGATGATCCGTGATGCAGCAAGGACCTGATCCGCGTCATTATGCACAATAACCGCAGCATTGCCGCCCAGTTCCAGGGTGACATGACGTGCAGGAGTTATGGTTCGAAGATACCAGCCGACAGCCGGACTGCCGGTAAAGCTCAGGCATGAGATCCGCTTGTCTGATGCCATCAGTTCGGCTACATCAGGTCTGCAGGGGATGACATTGACCGCCTCTTTTGGAAAACCCGCACGAACCAGCAGCTCTCCAAACTTGAGCCCGGTGAGCGGGGTTGCAGACGGGGGTTTAATAATACAGGCATTTCCCGCTGCAAGAGCCGGCCCTGCTTTATGACAGATCTGGTTCAGCGGGAGGTTGAACGGAGTTATGGCAAGGACGATTCCCACCGGAACCCGCATGATCATGCCGATTCTTCCTTCCCCTGCAGGGTATCCGTCCATCGGGACCATCTGATCATGGATCCTGACCGCCTCTTCAGCTGATATCCGGATCGTCCCGATTGCCCGGGTTACTTCCGCTGCTGCAATTTTTCTGACCTTTCCACCTTCACGGACGATAATGTCGGTGAGGATATCAGCCTCCTCCTCCATCAGTCGTGCAAGCCGAAAGAGCAGTTCTGACCTTTTGTGGGCAGGAAGCTCGGCCATGAGAAGAGCTCCTTTTTCGGCAACTTGTATGGCTTCTCCTGCCTCATCAGGCCCGGCTGCACAGACCTCGGCAAATGTTACCAGTGAGTAGGGATTTGAAACCGGGATGACAGAAGGAGTGGACCGGTTTGTCCCTCCAAGTATCAGGGGATGGGGATCCATACAGTACCTGGACTGCCAGGATTTTAAAATAAGGGTATCTGGGTACTGATCCAATGAGCGAGGGCCCCGGCAACAAACCCGAGAAACACCGTATACAGGGAGATCTGCAGAGCGGTCTTTAATCCCTGCTCACGATAGAGAACCGCAATCGTTGAGACACAGGGAATAAAGAGGGTGCTGACCAGGGCAAATATGTAAAGCTGAATCCGTGTCATCACTTCAGTCAGGTTTGCGGTTCCTGCAAGCACCACAAGGGTCTCAAATGCCATCTCCTTTCTGAGAATGCCAAAGAGAAGGGCAGTTGATGCAAACGGAGGAAGTCCCAGGATACCATGAACCACCGGTGCCGTTGCTGTCTCAATGATATCCAGAATCCCATAAAACCCGAGTAGACCGAGGAAAATACTGCTCACAATCAGAAGAGGCATTGCAATGACAAGAAATTCCCGGATATGAATCCATGCCCGTGTCAGAACCATGCCCGGTGACGGAATCCGGAGCGGGGGAACTTCAAGGACCATCCCAAGCTGAGTTCCGGGTGTGATTTTAGAAAGGACCAGCCCGGAGAGCAGAATCAGGACAAAGATAATCAGGTAAATCGAGAGTGCTGCGTAGAGCCCCACAAAGACCGATACTATCCCGGCAATTATCACCGTCCGTGCAGAACAGGGGACCATCGTAATCAGAAACGCGGCAATATGACGTTCACGTTTCGTCCCAATCTGCCTGATAGCCATGATAGCCGGAACATTACATCCAAGTCCCAGCACCATCGGGATGATGGCCTGGCCATGCAGACCAAACCGGTGCATGATCCGGTCGGCAAGAAATGCAATCCGGCTCATGTACCCCGTATCCTCAACAATTGACATCAGAAGATAGAAGGTGAAGACAAATGGGAATGCAATCCCAAGTCCTGCCTGAATGGCAATGACAAAGGAGAAGAGAAGTTCATACACGAGAGGATCAAGGGATGCAGCGGCCAAGGGGACAAGTACCCAGACATCAAATGCCTCAACGATGAGTTCTTCAAAGAATGATCCAATAAAAAAGACCGCAAGAAGCATGGAGAGCAGTATCCCGACCATAATCAGGACACCAGGGAAGGGAGTGAGCAGCCAGGAGTCCAGTCCGCGCATCTCCCCTCCAGGGGTTTTAGACACAACACGGTGATGGATCTCTGAGGCTGCATGATGCCTGTTTCCGGCAAGGAGGGATGATACCGGCATCCGGTGCTCTTCTTCCAGTTCGTCGGAGATGGTCTTTGCTGCTTCCAGAAGTGATGGATCGGTCCCAATCCCCTGAAGGGCAAGCAGGGACAGAGCCCGGGATGAACCTGAATCAGATACCCGCATCAGGGTCCGGACCGCAGCCTCGATATGACGGTCATACGCTACCTGGTAGGTCCCGACCGAGGCACGTTCTGTCGCAACGGGAATTATTTCAGCTATATTTTTCCCAAGTGTTGCCGAAGTCAGCAGGACCGGTACTCCGGTTATCTGGGACAGGGCATTTGTATCTATATGTATTCCCTGCTTTTCTGCCTCATCTGCCATGTTCAGGACGGCTATCATGGGGATACGGTGCTCGAGAACCTGCAAAAAGAGGTAAAGATTTCGTTCAAGATGCACCGCGTCAAGGATGACAATCAGCACGTCAAAGCTATGGGAGAGGACCATGTCCCTGACCAGCCGTTCCTCGTCGCCCTCACCGTCCAGAGAATAGATACCAGGAAGATCGATTACCTCAACCGGAAGACGATTGATACAGGAGACTCCGGAGAGGATATCAACCGTTGTCCCCGGATAATTACTGACCTCAACGCCGATACCGGTCAGATGTGAAAAAATGAGTGATTTACCAACGTTCGGATTCCCAATAAGCCCTATCTTCACTGGGCCACCTCAACCAGAACAGAACGGGCAATCTCCGGACTTATCGCAATATCACAATCTTTCACCTGGATAAGAAGTGTGTCTGCCATCCGCTGTTTCACCGTCACCTTTTCACCAGGAATAAGGCCAAGATCTGCCAGTCGTCCTCCCCGGCCGCATCCACGGACAGCATCAATCCGAACCACTTCACCATGGGCACAATCTGCCAGACTTTTAAGCCCGCATCGTCTGACATGACCCGGACATGTCACCGGACAGTCACGATTCCCCCGAAGAAACCGTCGAAGCCGGTTAATGGTATCATCGGATGTGTGATGCTCCATGGTGCAGGCCTGTGCATGAGCCAGTTCATGGTCCATTCCCAGCATCTCCTGCAGAAATGTCTCGAGAACACGATGCCTTCGCATAATCGTCTCTGCAGCCTGTATTCCGGAAGGACTCAGATGATAGGTTCCGTCATCCTGATAGGTGACCTCACCTTTTTCCATCAGTTCTGACAGGATCTCCTGCACCTGCTTGTCTGAAAGGCTGGTATGACAGGCAATATCTGCCGGCTTTCCCCCCTGACCGGTCAGCCGTGCCTGGCGCATCAAAGAAAGAAGCGTATCCTCTCGTTCTGCAACATCCATCGCATTATTCTGTTATCATTATAGGGGTTTATAGCCCACCCAAATCCTGTCAGACAGAGTTTACCTTTTATCTTTCGAGAACTCACATCTCCCACATCATGAAGAGGCGAGCCAGTCCTCCTGATCCCGGTATGTCAGGTACCATGAGAAGAACAAAGATAATCGCGACGATAGGCCCTGGTTCAGCACATCCACGAATAATCAGGGAGATGATCCTCTCCGGGATGGATATCGCACGCCTGAATCTCTCCCATGGATCGGCAGCCTGGCATGAAAAGACCGCTCAGCAAATCAGAACACTGGCAGACGAACTGGATAGGGAGATTGGCATTCTGGTTGATATTCCCGGACCAAAACTCCGGGTCCTGATAGACTCTCCGCCAAGAGAAGTCGTTCCGGGAGATACCATCCATATCGCCGGGGAGCATACACCGGCTTCCGGAGCGGTTCTGGTCAGTCCTTCTGACTGTATCCCGGTTGTCTGTCCCGGAGACGTGGTGCTGGTGGGAGACGGGGCGGTCACGTTACAGGTCTTAAAGCCAGGACCCCCGATGCTCACAACCGTCACATCAGGAGGAACCATCCGGGAAGGGATGGGAGTGGTCATTCCAGGAAGAAGGCCGGATGTTCCCTATGCAGGCCCCCGGTTTATCGAGTATATCAGGCAGGGAGCAGCACTCAGGCCTGATTACATCGCCCTTTCCTTTGTCGGTTCGGCAGAGGATATCAGGGATGCACGAGAGCTCCTCACCCGGGAAGGGATGAGTGATATTCCGCTGATTGCAAAGATAGAATGCAGGCGGGCAGTAGAAGGGCTTTCTGACATCATCCTGCACGCAGACGGGGTCATGGTTGCACGGGGAGACCTCGGTGTCGAGCTTCCCCTTGAAGAGGTTCCGTACATTCAAAAACTCATCATCACTACATGCAGCCAGCAGGGCATTCCGGTTATCACCGCCACCGAGATGCTGGAGTCAATGGTCAGCAGAGGAAGACCGACGAGAGCAGAAGTGACTGATGTTGCCAATGCAATCGTTGATGGAACCGATGCAACCATGCTCTCCGCCGAGACCTCTGTCGGGAAATATCCGGGTCAGGCAGTCGTCATGATGTCCCGGATAGCTATCGAGACCGAGCAGCATCTCCCCTACCTTCGCATCCTTAATGAACGATCCGGCTGGCATGAAAAGAATGTTGAAGGTATCATCAGTTACCGGGCCTGCTATATCGCTGAAGAACTGGAAAGCCCGGCAATTGTTGCATTCACGAGGTCAGGACTGACAGCCGAACGGGTATCACGGTGCAGACCACGGGCCCCGGTTCTTGCGCTTACTCCCGACCCGGCCGTTGCCAGACGACTTCTCCTGCGGTGGGGAGTCCAGCCGGTCGTCTTTGATCCCATCCAGTCGGCAGATGAACTCTTCAGGGCTGCAGTAAAAATTGCAAAGTTCACCGGTATCGCACAGTCCAAAGACCAGCTGGTCATAATCGCCGGCAACTTCTCCGGAAAGGAAGGACGGACGAATATGATAAAAATTGAAGAGATGCCGTAGCACCCTCAATCAAAAAGCAGTGTCCGAAACTTCCCGGAGCCCGACGATGTATCCGTTCTGGGCCGGACCTGTTTCTCCTGATCAGACTGTTTTTTTCGCACAAGGTCCGGAAGCATCGCAAAACTGCAGCATGCATGGACGTCAGACCAGACAGCACACCGTTTCATCACGCAGGGATTTTTATCAAAGGGGCAAAGAAGGGTTTTTTCAGTCATAATTATCTACTCACATGAGTGAATGGGTATCCCGGCCATATCTCCCTCCCCGCCGATCCTGGACACATACCCAGGAGATGACCAGGAGAATTGAGCTTATGATGATCACCGCCAGAAAGACCTGATGATATGTCCCGGTTTCAGGTACCTGCCATATCTCACCCTGATACATTGTGCTGACCTGGGAGGTTGCAAGAATAATCCCGGTGACAATCGGACCTATCATCCCTCCAAGGGTCTGCATACTCTGGATTACTCCGGTCGCTTCAGCTGTCCGCTCCTCTCCGACATAATCCAGCACTCCGATCAGATCAGCGGTTGCTACCATGGACATCCCGAATGAGAACAGCATCCAGGCAACAACGAGACCGGCGAGCGATATCGGAAGGAGAAAGAGCAGGCATCCGGCTCCAAGGAGGAGGAGAGATCCCATAATGCAGGGAAGACGGCACCCGATAACCGGGATCATCCGTCCGGTCAGCGGTCCTGCGACCATATCACATAATGTCCCCGGAATCAGGATAAGACCGACCATTTCGGCTGAAAGGGCAAGTCCGGAAGGAAGCCGGATGATATAGGGCATCATCTGAAGCAGAATGAAAAAGGTGAGTACCGTCAGAAATCCGATCACCATGAACACCGCAACCGGGCGCCTTTTCATCAGCTGAAAATCTGCCAGGGGATGAGAAGCCCTCCTCTCTATCATGATAAAGAGCCCCAGTCCAAGGACAGCACAAGCGAGGACAAACAGCCCAAAAGTCCCGGTCTGGTCTTCTGACGGCAGGGAAAAAAGGACCAGGGAGAGGAGCAGGAAGAGGAGCAGAGAGAAGAAACCTGCAAAATCAAGGGAACCATGCCCCTTCCCTGGATCATCGTCTCCAATATACTTCCAGATGAGAAGAAGAAGGATACAGGTCGCCGGGATCAAGACCATGTACGTCACCCGCCATGAGAAAAGACCGGTAATGAACGACCCGGTGATCACCCCGATGAAGGTTCCGGCACCGTACATGGCACTAATAATCCCAATACCCGTATCTGCATCGGTCTCACAAAGCCGCTCCCTGATGATAGCATATCCCAGGGGAAACGCAGCAATTCCTGCACCCTGCAGGGCACGGCTGAAGAGTAATATCCAGATATTTGGCGCTAAGAGCCCGCCGATAAGACCGGCAGAATATATCACAAGACAGATGATGAGAAGCCGTTTATGTCCAAACCGGTCCCCTGCCGTCCCGACAAACGGTGAAGCTGCCGCTCCGACGAGCAGGACTATCGGAAGAATCCAAGACTCATAGATGCCGGGAACGGAGAATTCATGTTCAATCTCCGGCAGAGCGGCAGTAAGCATGGACTCACCGGTCATGACCAGCATCACGGTCAGGGAAAGGAGGAGGAGCAGGGGGTACTGATCTTTCAATAACACGGGGTTCAACCAATGAATCCTTCTTTGTGTACCTCCCGGATCAATAAAACTATACCCCGACTCTTATTATACATCACAGGAAACCTGATCACCAGCATGTTCTGTCCGGGGGGACCATGGAAAATAACGTAACAATAGTCGGTATGATGTTTCGGGCAAAGGCTGACGCTGCTTTGTCCATTACCTATGCAGATGAGGGAGCGAGGGATGTGTGCGGTTATACTCCTGCTGAACTCGTAGACACCGGCCTTATCTCCCTGCCAGATCTCATTCATCCGGAGGAACGTGATACGGTCAGAAAGACCATCCAGGCAGGTCTGAATGATAAGAGGTCTTTTGTCATCTTCACCCGGCTGCAGGTAAAGGACCGGTCAAAAACCGAGGGAATCCTGATCGGCACCGGGGCATTTAAAGGCCCGCTCTCTCTTTCCGGACTGGAAGGATATATTATCAGAATACTCAGTCAACCGGTTCCGGACGCTACCGATGGACTCTTATCACCGGAGACTTATCTTGAGCTCCTCTCCCATACCGAAGAACTTATCGCGCTCCTTGGCCCTGATGGCCAGATCTCGTATGTGACCCCCTCGGTCTCCCGGATCATGGGATATGATCAGGGGGCGATCACCGGCCTTCTCTTTACCCATCTTCTTCCCACCGAGGAGCATAAACGGTTTGATGAGATCAAAACCCAGGTCCTTGCCGGTGGGGGGAGCAGTGCCCGGTTTCATGTAACCCTGCCTGATGGTCAGGTCCGCCCGATCCTTGTCAGACTATTCAAACCCACGGGGATGGCAGGAATGATCCTGAGTGCGTCCCGGGCCGATGAACAACAGGACCTCTCACTCAGCAGGGACAGCCTGTACCATGATCTCTTCTCCCGAAACCCGGTCCCTGCCATTATCACAACCGCATCAGATCTCCGAATCCAGGAGATGAACCATGCAGCATCGGCCTATGCATCATCATACTCACCACTCGGACAGACCGGGGCAGACCTTCGTGAGAGCGGCCTTATCAGCAGGGATGTCATCGAACAGATACGGGAAGGACTCTCCATCGCAGATCAGGTTGACCTGCCTGATACCAGGTCAGGATGGCAGCAGGTCAGGATCGTCGCCCGTGAAATTCAGAGCGGAGATAAGGATCTTATCATCTGGACCATCAGCCCGGAATCACGGGACGATGCTGAGCCAATATCAGAGACTGGTTCAGAACCCAGGGAGGTCAGGCACACCTACATAACACTCCTTCAGATAGTCAGAAATGTCCTCAGCCAGAAATACCTGTCCATTGCCGCTGAACCAGAACATGACATGCGGTATGGCAAGATCCTCCTCGAATCGGTCCTGCAACTCTACGAAGCCGGCGGGGGACGGGGAGCCGGGGTTCATCTGTGTAAATACATCCGCCTTATCATCGGGTGTATTACTGAAGATTTTGCCGAGGAGATGCAGGACATCGAGATCGTCATAAATTGTGCCATTGATGATACCATCGGAGAAAAACATGCAGCCATTCTGGGTATCATCACCGGAGAGGTCACCCTGAATGCGATTCGGCATGCATTTACCCCCGGACAGCCAGGGCGGATTGAACTCTCAATACGGCGTGAGGAGGACTGGTATATCTACCAGGTTCAGGACAGTGGTCGGGGCTTTCCTGAATCCCTCATCAGAACCGGAAGCGCAACCTCCGGATTTACCATTATTGAAAACCTTGCGATGGAACTCTCCGGGACCATGACCCTTGCCAATGATGGTGGTGCTGTGGTCAGGGTTATCTTCCCTGCTCCATGAACAGCGGAACATAAAACCCGAACCTTTTTATGATACCAGAGAAACTCAAGTACCATGACTGCACTGACACCTGAGATGAAGACCGCCTTTGAAGCGATTAAGGTATTTCCTCTGGCAACCGCATCAAAGTCAGGAATTCCCAATGTTGCACCCATGGCTTCGGTCTTTTTAGTTGATGATGAGACCATCTGGATTGGGGATAATTTCATGCAGAAAACCCTTGCAAATGTTCTTGAAAATCCGAAAGCAGCCTTATACCTGTATGGTGCCGGAGCAAAGGGATGTTATCAGATCAAAGCTGATGTCACGGTAAAGACCAGTGGTGAGGAACATGCGAAGATGAAAGCGATGATACAGGAGAAAAAACCAAACCTGCCGGCAAAATCACTTCTCATCCTCAAAATCACTGAAGTGTATGAATGCATGCCGGGAGCAGAAGCAGGAAAACAGCTTCTCTGAAACCATACCGCAAAAAGCATTCAGGCGTAATAATTCAAAAAGGTACAGTACAATATGCTTCATATAGTAGATCTGCATGCAGAAATCGGTGGAAAGGAGATTTTGCATGGAATTACCCTTCACATCGAACCAGGTGAGACTCATGTCCTGATGGGCCCGAACGGGTCTGGGAAATCCACCCTGCTTATGTGCATCATGGGTTTTGATGCATACACCATAACAAAAGGGTCCATTACCTTTAACGGGGTCGATGTGACTCATTTGCCGGTTCATGAACGGGCCCGTCTTGGTATGGGTATCATGTTCCAGCGACCTCCCTCCATCCCAGGTCTGAAACTTGGCAAGATGCTAGATGTTATCAGCCCGGATAAAAAACCGGAGGATGTCACTGCAGCGGTTACAAAGATGAACATGGAAGAGTTCTTGGGCAGGGATATCAACCTCGGGTTCTCAGGTGGAGAGATCAAGCGGAGCGAAATATTGCAGATGATGATCCAGGACCCGCATTTTATCATGCTTGATGAACCGGAAAGCGGGGTTGACCTTGAAAATATTCATCTCATGGGAGAATCCATCGCCCGGTTGCTTCAGAAGAACCAGCGGTTTGTAAACCGGAAGAACAGTGGTCTTGTCATTACCCATACCGGATATATCCTTGATTATCTTGACGTGGATAAAGGACATGTCATGATTAACGGGGAGTTTAAGTGTCATGGGAATCCCCGTGAAATTCTCAAACTTATCAAGGAAAAGGGATACAAAGAGTGCCTGAATTGCGCTAAAATCCCCTGATTTTTTTGAACGAATATTATTCTCCCGGAGCACGGATGCTCCTTGGGATCACCCTTGGTGATGCATGCGGTGCACCGTTTGAAAACCTGTCATTTCAGGATGCAACGAAAAAACTGTCATTGGTAGGTATTTCTCCTGGCCTATACACAGATGATACCCAGCAGGCCCTGGCAATAGCAGAAATTATGGCATCCGGAGAGGAGATATCACCTCTGATCCTGGCAAAATCTTTTCTTAACGCATATGCACGTGATCCGAGGTCCGGGTACTCCAGGCAGAC
>CAZEWE010000081.1:0-11328 GCA_964515765.1 uncultured Methanospirillum sp.
TAATCAGAGGAACTGCACAGCCGTCAATCGGAATTGTTGACTGGCTTATCACATGCGGAGATATGTTATGACCCTTGACTCATACCGTGAACATGTAAAACCGATAATCGACCCGGTTGTAGCCGCATGTATCAGGCTGAAAATCACTCCGGACAGTTGCACCGTCCTCTCCCTCATTGCTGCAGCAGGAGCAGGTATCGGATTTTATTTTTATGAAATCGGGATCGGTACCGTCTGCATACTCCTCAATGCAGTATTTGACGCTCTCGACGGTTCCATCGCACGGGCTATGGATATCCAGAGTCTGAAAGGTGATTTCCTGGACCACACCGTGGACCGGTACGCAGATATTTTTATGATATGCGGAATATTTGCCGGACCGCTCTGCCCCTGGCAGATAGGTGTTTTTGGCCTGACCGGTGTTCTGATGGCATCATACCTGGGCACTCAGGCACAGGCGGTTGGGATTGGCAGGTTCTATGGGGGATTTTTAGGACGGGCTGACCGGCTCATTCTCCTTATCGGAGCAGGAGTTGCTTCTTTAATCTCGTCCGTTCTCATCATCGGACTGTCCCTTTTTGCATGGGTATTACTGATTTTTGGCATATTAGGCCATATTACCGCAGCCCAGCGGTTCATGCACGTGTGGAAACAGTTATAACTGTTTCCCAACCATCTGGGCCGACGAATTCATGAATATCCAGTACCCCTGTCGCGGGTCAAGAGAGGTGTCCCTGCTTTCCAGACCATTCGTTATGGGGACAGTGTATCTCTGTTTCTCTGCATCATATCCGACAATATAACTCCAGAAGTCTTCGATTGAATGGAAGGCTTCATCTGCAGATACCATCATGATATCTGCATAGCTGACAAGATTCCACCCTTCATCCAGATCCCTGGTCAGATTATACTCCGGACCATCACTGGATATCCTGATCGGGACCTGCACCATATCAGGTGAGTATACAAAGAACGCAGACAGGGGAGAGATCGGATCAGATCGTGCGGGTCTCATCCAGGAGCCTGATGAACTGTTCCATGAGAAGATGGAATGACCTGCAGTATCAACCCCGGAGAGAATATCCATGGTTTCAAAATTGGGTTCAAGAGTTACCGGAACAGAGACCAGATTCCAGCCACGAAGAAGGGTGATATTCAGGTAATATGGAGAGACCGCAACTATATATGCCGGCTTCTTAATATCCTCACACCCGGATACCGAATCACATGCCTGAAGGGAAGGTGAATATATTCCTGCTGTTTCATAACAATGGAACGGATTTCGTTCATTCGTCTTCTGTCCGTCACCAAAGTCAAGCTCTGACTGCTGGATCTGACCGGTTACTTTATATGAGGTACAAAGAGGAGCCAGGCCCCGCCTTGGAAGGCCGGAAAAGTCATACGGGGAGTCTTCTTTCTTCAGGACGTGGACCGTTTGTGATTTAGATCCAAAACAGTCACCGGCTCCCCATACTGTCAGGGTCACATTATAATCTCCTGGATCATCAAACCGGTGCTCTACCGTTTTTCCTGACTCTGATGTGCCATCACCAAAGTTCCAGTACCGTTTCTCTGCATAATCAAGGGTCGTATCGGTGAACTTGACCGTCAGGGGTGCATCCCCATGGGGAGGAAACATAGTAAATGAGGGTTTTGGAACCGCGTGAGCCGTGATGTAGTTCTCTTTTACTTCCTGCTGTGTTCCATTTGGAAACGTATCAGTCAGACTTACCGTATAAGGACCAGGAAACCGGAAACAATGGAACGGATTTTTATCTGTGCTGGTCTCTCCGTCACCAAACTCCCACAGGCGGGAGAGTGGAATCTCAGGAGATTTTTCATTAAACTGCACGCAGTGAGGGGCACACCCGGCTAATGGTGTGGCAGTAAAGTCCAGTTTTTGTTTGGGTTTTATCTTCAGTTCCTTTACTGCTATGGCATTACATCCGCACGTTCCTGTCACAACCAGGGAGACCCGGAATGTTCCTTCAGCATCAAAACGGTGTGATGGAGCAGCCCCCTCTGCCCGTGTCCCGTCACCAAAATCCCAGGAGTATTTAAGTCCTTCCGGGGCATCGGTAGTGAATTTGTATTCATTCAAAGCACTCCCCGGTGCGATAAGAATCCGGGGCTGATGCACAATTATGGGCTCTTTTCCCTCCACTGTATCACAAAAATTATTGGAGCAGTAGGTCAGGGACGGGAAATAATTCCCGCTGGTCCCATAACAGTGGGTGGCCTGTGCACCGGTTGCCGTGCTGTTATCACCAAAATTAAATTCCCAGGACTGGGATGGGTTGATGATACTATATGCGACACATAATGGAGCGATCCCTTCGACCGGAGTTGCGGTAAAATCAGGTGTTCCGGCAGGGACATATTTCAGGAACCCGTTTTTCGTGATGGTATACGGAGCACTATCAACCGTATAGGTCAAAGAGACAGAATACAGACCAGGCTCCGGATAACAGTGGACCGGACTTTTCTCATATGAGACGGTGCCATCGCCAAAGTCCCATTGAAATGAGTCAGCCTCTCCATAGACGATGAACCGGGTGCATATGGGGGCAGTGCCATTCTGCCGTTCGGCTAGAAAATCAACCTTATTGCCTGGTGCAACCTCGATATAATGAAATTTTGATATCTTATTACAGGAACCTGCAATGCAGTATGTCAGGGTGGGGCTGTAATTACCCGGTTCCCTGAACTGGTGACGGGGGCTCTGGTCAGTCGTGTCATCGCTTCCATCCCCGAAATGCCAGATGATATGTGTGGGATTGCCGATTATTGAGAACTGGGCGGTAAGGGGTGCTGGTCCGGAAGAAGGTTCTGCAACATAATCAACATACATTTCAGGGTCGCCGACCTTCACACAATCCGGTTTAGAGACTTCCCCGGCGATCGTACCATACGAATACTTCAGGTTAACCCAATACGAACCCTTCTGCTTGTAACAATGGACAGGGTTCATGGCATATGATGATGTTCCATCACCAAAATCCCAGACATAATCACCATTCGGACCTGAAACGGTGAACTGAACACAAAGGGGTGGATACCCTTCAAATGGGGATGCAGTGAAATCAACGACCCATTCAGCTGACAGATTGCTGGAATTATTGGTGATATTCTCTTCCACCTCATCAGCATGCGTTGTGAACATGGAAAAACCATAGATCCAAACACAGACCAAAATCACACAGACCAATCGGATAACCCTGCAATTCTGCATCTGACCAGATACCCCTGCCATAAGTAAAAATCAGGTACCTTTAGGCACTTCTAGTATAAAAATAAGTCACGAAAAAAGGTCAGAACCAACTCTCAAGAGTTTTCTGCTTCTCCTTTTTCGAGATCTTATCAAGAACCGGGTCCACCCGGTCTCTGGAAAATCCATGTTCATCGCAGAGAAATGCCCTGACTCCATCACGATCGATCCGGCCGCCATCAAGGGTATAGGAATCAGTAACCGGAGGGTTCATAAAAAAATTCCGAACCGGTTCAGGATCAAAATCCGGAAGTTTTTCGCTGATAATTGAGTCAAAGTCTCCGGATTTGATCTTTTTCAGCCCGGTTTTAGCACCGATTCCACGTATCCCGGGATTAAAATCCGTGCCGGTCAGGATGGCAATCTCAATGAGCTGTTCCCGGGTTATACCAAGATTGCTAAGAACATCAGACAGGACGATTCGTTCAGGCTGAACGGTAATCTGTCTTCCATGAAGCCGCCGCTTACCTGATATGGTAAGATTTCTGACAAGGAGAGGAGTGCCAAAAAGAAGAGTGTCATAATCCTGGGAAACAACATAGTCAGCATCTCCTTTCATTGCCATATATGCAGCCTGGGCTTCTCCCTCTGAAGGAGCATCGACAACAGGCAGGCCCATCAGCTGAATAAGGGTTCGTGCCGAAGACAGGATATATGCATCAATAACTGTACTGGACATGGCATATCTGAAAGCACCGGTAAGGTCACCTTCCTTTTTCGCCTGATCCCATTTTTCTTTCGACTCTTCCCGGATGTCCCTTCGTTCCTGGATAGTCCTGCCTTTCATCTCCGGTGACTTTCCATCAAAGATGAATACCGGACGAATACCCTGAGTCAGAAAGTTGGCGGTCCGAAAGAAGATGCCAGAAAGATGTGAGGTTATTCTTCCCGAATCATCCATCAGGGGAGTGCCATCCGGCTGCCTGATAATAGATAGAAACTGATATAGCGCATTGAATGCGTCAATTGCCGCGACACCCGCGAGTTGATCAGGTTCTGCCGGCTGTTTATAGTCAGTAAGAATGTCTCTGAGTGCAACACCCATGGTACGCCTACCGGTACACCCTTCTGGTCAGTTCTGATTGAGCATCCATCATGGTTCGCATTGACTCATCATATCTTCGTTTCATTTCCAATGCCTGATCATCGACTGCCCGATGGATAATTCTGCCCTGATATTTAACCCCTGCTACAAGGTTTTCAACCCTGACAAGAGTATACCACATGAGAAAGATAATGGGAAGTGTCATCAGGAGAAGTCCGATAATCGCTTCAAAAGGGAACCTGTATGCTAATCCGATCAGGATACACCCGCATGAAACCAGAAGGAGCGGGACTATACCAGCCAGAAGGATCCGATCATCCATATATTCAGATAGGTAGTTCTCCCATGATGTAAGTACTGGTTATCATGAGATCGAAGGAACAAATCCGGGAGTTTTTAGCCATCCTTGCAATGCCGGTAATGCTCCTTGCTGTGGAATTAGGATCCATTCTCCTTGCAGTACCGATGACTGCCTCCGGATATGCGGTCTTTGAAGACCCGGAGTCCCTTTCAAATCCGATATGGTTTATTCTTATGCTGCTGGGGTTCACAGCCTTTCTTCTCATCCTCATAAAATACAGATTTAAGCGGGTTCTGGACTGGATAATCCGGGCCTCCCTGTTTATCGCATATATTTACGTATTCTCCGGACTGCTCGGACTGATTCTATCTGCAGAACTTGCATTGCTCATGGGAACAGCATGTGCCGGAGCAGCAACACTCCTTCTCTGGAAATATCCTGAGTGGTATGTAGTGGACATTCTGGGTGTTCTTCTTGCTGCAGGAGTTGCCTCCATGTTTGGCATATCACTCGAGCCGATACCGGTAATTCTGCTCCTTATCCTCCTTTCTGTGTATGATGCAATATCAGTATACAAAACAAAGCATATGCTGACCCTCGCAAATGGTGTCATCGAAGGCAGAATGCCCATCATGGTGGTAGTGCCAAAAAAGGAGGGATATTCATTCATTCGCGACGGAGTCGGGGGGAGTATTGATCCGGATGAGTCCACTGAGGAAAGCCCGAAGCATGACCGTGCTGCATATCTGATGGGCCTTGGGGATCTTATCATGCCGTCAATCCTCGTGACATCAGCTGCTGTATTTGTCCCGGGTGGTGGAATCGGGATGCTGAGCCTTCCGGCAATTGGGGCGATACTGGGATCGCTCGCTGGACTTGGCATCCTTCTCCATGCGGTACATTCAGGCAGACCCCAGGCAGGACTTCCGCCTCTGAACGGTGGGGCGATACTGGGATTCCTCATCGGCTGGTTTGTGATGACACTGTAACCTGCATAAAGAACGCCTGCATATGGAACCGTATGTAATCGAGGCAACAGGCCTTACAAAACGATACCGCGATCTGACTGCGGTGAATTCAATTGCTTTTTCAGTTACCAAAGGAGAACTTTTTGGGTTTCTCGGACCGAACGGAGCTGGAAAGACCACAACCATGAAGATGGTCCAGTGTGTCTCTCCCCGGTCCGGAGGAGTCCTGAAAATATTCGGAGAGGACCCGGAAATTTTCGGGAGAAACATCAGGAGGAGAATTGGTGTCGTCCCACAGGAGACAAATCTGGATCCTGACCTGTCGGTTTTTGATAACCTTGCAATGTATGCCAGATTCTTTGATATTACTCCTGCTGATGCAGCAAAACGTGCTCAAAACCTTCTTGAATTTTTTGAACTTGAGACAAAAAAAGACACAATTATCGAGAAACTCTCAGGAGGAATGAAGAGGAGGCTGCTCCTTGCGAGAGCTCTCATGAACAATCCGGACCTTCTTATCCTTGATGAGCCGACCATCGGCCTGGACCCGCAGGCCCGCCATCACATCTGGGAGAAACTTCTGAAACTACGTGCAGAAGGGCATACCATTGTTCTCACGACCCATTATCTTGACGAGGCAGCCCGTCTCTGTGATCGGCTCGTGATCATGGACCAGGGCACCATTCTGGTCGAGGGATCGCCTGATGCACTTGTCAGAACATATATCGGGATGGATATTGTCGAGACGGACAATACAGAAGAGGTTACGAGGTATCTTGATTCGGTTGGTATTTCATATGAGATTGGTGGAGAGACCATACAGATACGAACCAGTACCCCCCGTGAACAGGCCGACCGACTGATGGAAAGATTCCAAAGTATACGGGTTATCACTCGTCCCGGATCACTGGAAGATGTCTTTTTACTGCTGACCGGAAGGAGGATTCGTGAATGAGGAGTAAGATATTTGAAAAAACCTCTGTTCTGTTTATTGGTGCATACCGTGTCTGGCTTCGGAATGCTCTGGTATTCCGAAAGAACATTCGTGTCAACCTTCTGCCACCGTTCATTGAACCTCTCCTCTACCTTGGGGCCATCGGGTTTGGTATTGGTGCATACATCACCGATATTGAGGGGCTGCCGTATGTCAGGTTTATTGCGCCGGCGATCCTTGCTGCATCAGTGATGAATGCCTCTTTCTTTGAATGTGCCTATGGGACATATGTCAGGATGTATTATCAGAAGACATTTGATGCACTGCTCGCTACACCAATCACCATACAGGAAGTTATTCTTGGAGAGATCTTCTGGGGAGCAACACGGGGATTGATATCTGCTCTGTCAATCAGCATCATTCTCCTTCTTTTGGGACTTGCCTCTCCGGCCGGATTACTTCTTGCACTCCCTCTCTCATTCGTTGCGGGTTTGTTATTCTCAGGAATTGCTGCATGTTTTTCTGCAGTCTCACCCTCGATAGATACCATATCATACCCCGCTACCCTCTTTATCGCTCCCATGTTCCTCTTCTCCGGAACATTTTTTCCTCTGCACCTGCTCCCCCAGATTGTCCAGGTTCTGGCCCTCATATTCCTGCCACTCACTCATGTGGTCAGCCTTACCAGGGGGCTTCTTACCGAAAGTACTGACCCGTTATGGGCTTTGAATATCACATGGATTGTTCTGGGAACGATAGTCTTTTCATTCCTGGCGATCCGGCTTTTTGAGCGGAGACTGATTGTATGACTGAGAATCCTGAAGAACTGAAGAATGAACTGATTGATGCTGCCAAGAACTGGCTTGCAATCGACGGGCTATGGTTTTTGGAGATTGAAAAGCGATATGGACTTGATATTGCCATTGAGTGTGATGCTGCTGTCTGGAAAGAGTTCTCGAGGATTGAAGCTGAGCGGATAATGACCCGGCTCAACCTACCACATGATGGCGGACTGGATGTATTGGAAACCGCTCTGCATCATCGGCTCTTTTCACTTATCAATACCTATGACATACGAAAACCAGAGCCGGGTGTTCTGGAATTGTTTATGAATTCATGCAGAACCCAGGTGGCACGGGACAGAAAAGGGCTCCCGTTATTCCCATGTAAGACGATCGGTCTGATCGATTACGAGATATTTGCACGTACCATTGATCCGAAGATACAGGTTGCATGTATCGCATGTCCACCTGACCCGTTGGTCAGATCATATCATTGTGGATGGCGGTTTACGGTTTAAATCAGGCCTCAATGTTAAACCATCATGAATAATAGATATCGGAACAATCGATCATTATGTGTACAAGATTCTGTCTAATAATTTTAAAGGTATTACTCCTCTGTGTAATTTTTAATATTGCCACAGCTGATACCCCTGGTTCATTAAAAGCCTCCTCTTTCACAAATAATATATCTGAAAATTATTACGAAAAAAGTGAAACATTGAAGTATTCCACATATTCAGGTGGTTTAGCCTGCTGTCCTCCAGGTCGTACATGTGAATTTGATCCTGATTTTGGCTCTTGTATCTGTAACCCGAGTGAATATGATCCGTACTGTATGTACGATGGCTGTGAAGAAGTAACAATAAAAGGGAGAAAAAAATGTTCGTGCCCTTGCAAGGGTTATATGCCCTTATCAAATAACAAAAAAACTAACCCATTATCTGAACCATTGCCTGTTACCACTCCAAAACCGATAAAAACGAGCGTCTCCAGCGTTTCCGATATTGGTAAAACCGATAAACGCGTAAAAGAGGAGTCTTTTGTTAATTTAAACATCCAGATATTTTCTGAAAATTCTCTAATTTATAATTCAAATGAGGATTTGGATAGGAATATATCTGTTCAATCTGGAGCTAAAGTAAAATTCGAGATCGCATGTATTGAAACAAATATCCCCGGAGAAATGTCGATACAGGAGAAAGGGAGAACACTCTCATACAAACATGTATCCAAGGGTGGAACTCAAAACCTTTCATTTGCATTTCAGGCTCTAAAGAATAAAGAATTATCAGTGGTTTTTAGTGATGTTGAAAATAAAATAATTTTTGGGAAAGAATATTCCATAGCTGTTGAGAAACCGGAACCAGAAGTTGTACCAACTCATGCAATATTACCAGAAAAGACAATATCCCCACAAAATGGGCTTACAGCAGTGATCAGTTCAAAAAAGAATTCAGTGATTAATGATTAACAATCGGTTTAAAGTAATGATCATTCCAAATAAAATTTTAAATATTTTTCTGCCAATTATGATTGCAAACGTTGATTTATCATATTTTTGGACAAGAAAAAGATATTGTGAACGGTAGTATCATCTGGGTTTTGTTAGTAACCGATTCAATACCCTGCTCAACCGAACAATTCCCTCATCAATTTTTTCCAGGGATGAATTGGTAAAGTTCAGACGTAAAGTATTATTCCCCCCTCCATCAGTATAGAACGGAATGCCAGGTAATACTGCAACTTTCTCTTCTAATGCTCTCTCAAATACCTGCATAGATGATATTTTCTCCGGAAGGGTCACCCAGAGAAACATCCCTCCTTCTGGAATGGTATACGAGACTGATTCAGGGAAGTGCTCACGAATAGAACCTACCATAAAATCACACTGGCTTTTGTAAGTATCATTAATTTTTTTGATGTAGGTATCAATCGGAAACTCTGTCAAATACCGGTAAATAATTCTTTGGGCAAGGATACTTGAATGAAGATCAGTCCCCTGCTTTGCAGTGATGATCTGATCCATTATCGGCTTTGGAGCACAGATCCATCCCATCCTCATTCCAGGGGTAATAATTTTCGAAAAGGAACCATTCATGACGACCTGATCTGAAACCAAAGATTTGACCGGACGTGGAGCATCACCTCGGAATCTGATCTCCCCATATGCATCATCCTCGATGAAAATCCCTTCATGATCATGGAGAGAGTCTGCAACTTCCCTTCGTTTTTCATCCGACCAGGTAATTCCTGACGGATTCTGGGAATTTGGGACACCATAAAAAAACCCGCAATCCTTTATCTGGAGAAAATTCTGAAGATCATCAATAGCGGGGCCATCCATTTCCAATGAGATCGGTACAAATGTAGGTTCATAAAGGGAAAAGGCCTGAATTGCCCCGAGATATCCTGGGCGTTCAATGCCGATCTGAGTGCCTCTGTTAATAAAGATCTTTCCACATAAATCAAGACATTGCTGAGACCCGTGGGTTATCAGGATCTCATCAGGAGTAACCGACATTCCATACCGTTGAGCATACCTTTCCGCAATCCAGGTCCTGAGAGGCAGGAATCCCTCAGTTGTTGCATATTGGAGAGCAGCTGAACCTTCTTCATTGATTACCTGCTCAGCAGTCTTTGCAAGTTCCCGGACTGGAAATACGGACGGATTTGGGAGACCACCTGCAAATGAGATAATATCAGGACGCTCTGTTACTTTGAGTGTTTCACGAATAAACGAACGGGGAGTTTTTCTCATCCGATCTGCAAAGCGATACTTCATAGGTTCTTACGTGTTCGTTTGGATGACTTTTGAGGATTTGGATAAAAGTGTCCACTCTCAATAGTTCAAAATTTACAGGACAAATGAATAGAGACAAAAAAGGAAACCCTGGTTTTCCAGGGAAATCAGATGTTAAACCTGATTTAATTTACGCAGTCTTGTTGACTGGTTCTTCTGCAACAGGTTCTTCTGCTGGTGCTTCAACAGTTGCGTTGGTTTCCTCTGCAACTGGTTCTTCAACAACAGGGGCCTCTGCAGTTACTTCAACAACTGGTGCTTCAGTTGGTGCAACAACCGGGGCAACCGGTGCTGCGCCAGCTTCAACAACGTTGAAGAGAGCAGTCTCGACAACATCGGTGGTTACACCAGCAACACGGACAATGTACTCATCCGGCTTGAAGGTGCTTGCATCGACAGTGAAACTCCACTTGTTCAGACCATCGGTGCCCTGCTGAACCTTTACAGTTCCGGTTGCACCGTTGAACTCACCACTCTGTGACTTGTCGGTCGGCTTGAATGAGGATGAAGTTACCTCGACAAGCAGATCGTTGTCGTCATACATGAGGTTGGAAGTACCAGAGATCTCGAACTTTGAACCTACAGCCTGCTCACCGATCGGGTTGATGGTGACCTTTGGCTCCTCGACGAGGAACTGCATCTTGGTGTAGATATCATCTACCATTGCTGAGTCAATTGCTCTTACAAGTGCCTCTGCAGCGTCAGTTCCCTGAAGTGCACCTGCACCGCCGATTCTGAAGACTTCAGAGTCACGGGTTGGGAATGCACCGAGGATCTTCTGTGGTTCGAGTGGGTTGTCTGGATAGACATCGAACTCATTGTTGTACATTGGGTGCTGGATAACAACGAAGTACTGTCCTGCATAGAGAGATGCAGTTGCTGCGCTCTTGATTTCGTGTTCGAATGACATGTCATCGTTCACTGATTCAGTTGCGTAGAGAACTTTGTTCTTTCCAAGGATCCAGATTGCGACGCCCTTGGACGGGTCGCCTTCTGCAGTTCCGCGGACGAACATCTTGTCACCCTTTGCAACAACACTTGCGGAAGCGGTTGCCTGGATGTACGGCTTCTTGATCACAAGTGAGACAGTGTCGTACTGTGCGTCACTGAGGTGATCCTTGTCGCGCGGAGCGCTTACTGCGTAAACGGTGTAGGTACCTGCATCCATCTCAAGGTTGGCGGTCTGCCACTTGAACTCGTAGGTGTCGTCATCCTGAACGTCAGCCT
>CAZEWE010000082.1:0-11268 GCA_964515765.1 uncultured Methanospirillum sp.
AACTCAAAAACCGGATGGGGGATTCTGTGGAGATACGCAAGATCAATGTTGATGAACATATGGCTGAAGCCCAGAATTACCACATCTCTGTTGTTCCGACAATCATCGTTGAAAAGGATGGTATTGTAGTCCAGAAATTCCAGGGAGTCACCGAAGCAGATACCCTGGAATCGGTTCTTCGACCCCTGGTGGGGTAACGTGCGGGTTGGAATCGTAGGAGGAACCGGAGATATCGGGGAAGGGATGGCAATGCGGCTGTCCCGGATCATGAATGTCTGCGTCGGTTCCCGTGACCCCTCAAAAGCACAGGATACGTGTGATACCTGCCTGTTGTCTGCAAAGGAACGTGGCGTTAACTGCTCGGTTCAGGCAGGCAATAACCAGGATGTTGTATATGAATCTGATGTAATCATCCTGGCTATCCCGTTCAAACATCTCAAATCCACCGTTGAAGGAATCACCGGCTGGGAAGGCAAGATTGTCATCAGCCCGATAAATCCGATGGAACGGCGTGACTCCTTTGTATACGTTCCACCGGAAGAGGGTTCGGCAGCACTCTATCTTCAGAAGATTCTCCCGCCAACCGCCCGCATATGCACGGCATTTAACAACATAGCCGGAAACCGGTGGGGAGACATGACGAGTGAGCTTGAGTATTCGGTACCGGTCTGTGGTGATGATCCAGAGGCCAAGCAGATCGTCATGGACCTGGTAAACCAGATCTCATCCCTGAAGGCATATGATGCCGGACCACTCGCCTCGTCTCACATCGTGGAGAGTATCACCCCCCTCCTTCTGAATGTTGCACGGTTTAACAAGATGAAGGACGTCGGAATCCGGTTCGTGTAAGTCAATGCCAACAGAAGAATTTGCCCGGATAGGAAAGCGTCTCTTTTCAGAGCATCTGGTCGGTGGGAACTTTGGGAACATGAGTATTCGTGACGGGGAGGAGAGTTTTCTCATCACGAGATCAGGTTCATACCTGGATGATCCGGGTGACCTGGTACGGGTTCCCCTCTTTGGTGATGTCCCATCTGAAGCATCGAGCGAGTGGCGGGTTCACCGGGCTGTGTACCAGCAGACACGGCACCGTGCCATTGTTCATGCCCATCCGCCGTACGCAGTCGCAGCATCCCTGGTCCTGGATGAGATTACTCCCCTTGATAGTGAAGGGAAGATGTTCTGTCCTACTATCCCGATTGCCGTTGGTGAGCCGGGCACCAGGGAACTTGCCGATGACGTAGCTGACTGTCTGGCACTGACCGGTCTGTGTATCGCACGAGGACATGGGACCTTCGCCACCGGGAAAACTCTTGAAGAGGCTTATCTTTATACGTCCCTGGCTGAGCATGCCTGCAGAGTGCTCTCCCTGGTTCCCACATACAGGTAGATCCATGACTCTTGAGGATAAGATTGCATCCCTGACACCAGAACTCAGGGCACAGGTTGAGGATTATGTTGACTTCCTGGTAAGCAGATCAGGAGGCCTGGATAATTTTTCCGGGTTTTCCTTTTCTGATGACTCTGATGAAGAGCCAGTGGAGTCGAAAATTCCCTCTCCGCCAGAAATTCCCGTTTCAAAACCTGCGATGAACGTGAAGGGACAGGCCAGGTCCGGGATTATCATGGCAGAAGAGAGACTCCCTGAAACCGATCCTGATTACATTGACTTTGCGGATATCAATAGCAGGTTCGGACACACCCCGAAAGGTGAAGAGGAGAAGAAAGGACCGGGCCGTCTGAAAAGATTTCTTGACTGGATGTGAATCAGACCACCCGTGATGTGGTTGAGAGCTCGATACCTTTTCCTGATATGATAAACGGGAGCAGTCTTCCCGGAGGCTGCAGCCCGGTCAGCTTTTTTACATTAAGTGTTCTGATGATCTCGTTGCCATGCATATCTTCATGCAGGTGGATGACAACATCGCAGAGCCGGATCAGAAGTATCTCATTATACGGGGCATGAAGACCTTCGTACAGGGTGAAGAAGGCATTATCCCGTGACGCCTGGATGGTGGCCCTGCATGAGACCACACCGGCAAGGACCGGTTCTATTCCTTCACGCATGATGAGGGTTGACAGGGAGTCAATGATGAGACCGCCGTCTCCGGCATGGGCAAATATTTCAGTTGTTGACAGCCCCCGTGCATGGACCATTCCGTCGAGAAGGTACCCGTCCAGCATGAAAAATCTCCGGTGCTCAGGAAGTATCTCCCAGAACTGGCGGGCAAACTGATCAATCCCTGAAGTGGCCGAACCGATAAGCAGGATCGTACTCCCCGGGAGAAATCCTCCGTCAAGGGCAAGGTCAAACCCGTTTATTCCGGTTCTGTTTCTTCCGACATAGGTCCGGACCATCGTCCCGGCCTTGTCATCAGACTCTTCTGTCATGATGGTCTTATTGATGTGAAATCCATGCACACTGCCATGGATAGTTACGCCATTATCTATTTATTGCGGCTTATGTAATTATGGTAGTAGAAGAAGAGGGGGTGTCTCTTTTGGTCAGGGTCAGACCAGAGGTGGGGTGTCGTACTGATGTCTGTCCTGATCAGCCGGGTTCATTATGAAAGTCAGGGTGGGGAGTTTAAAAAAAGAGAAGAATGGTGAAAAGGGGAAGGATAAGGTAGCTGAAGATCCAGCTGCAGTAAAACCCTCCGCCCCGGCAAAGCCCTTTAAATTATCCGCGCTAGGCGGGAAGAAGAAAGAGGCTGCAGAAAAACCTTCAGGTCTCCGGCGGCTTGGGAAAAAGGATGCACCGGCAGAGCCAGCCCCTGCATCCGTAACCGCTGAACCGGAGAAGAAGTCCTTATTAAGTTCATTTAGTAAGATTGCTCCACTTGCAAAGAAGCGTGAGCAGTACGATCCCAAGGTTCACGGGATGATGGTCAATCTCACCTTCGAACCGCCACCGGGAACCGAGGAGATAGAGGTATATCCGGTTAATCCGCCGTTTGCATACATCCGTATTACCTACAATTATTCCACGCACGAGTACCTGTACGAGATTGTCGAGCCCATCTATACAGAAGCGGAAAAGAAACTCCTTGATGAGCTGAAAAAAGGTATCTTTGAGCGGGTGAATGTCAATACCAGGCAGATATCCCGGGAGACTGCGGCAGAGACCCTTGAGTCCATGATGAACGAGGTTCTTGCCGACTATGCCATCACCTTAGATCCCCTGACCTATGAGAAGATCCATTACCATCTGAAAAAGGACTTCCTGGGTGACGGACTTGTCGACCCGGTGATGCATGACCGGTTTATTGAAGATATCTCCTGTGATGGTATCGGAAGACCGCTCTTTGTCTATCACTCCAGGTATGAATCAATAGAATCTAACCTTTTTTACAAAGATGCTGCTGATCTTGACTCATTTGTAACCAAACTGGCACAGCGTGCAGGAAAGCACATCTCGGTTGCCGACCCGATGCTGGATGCGACCATGCAGGACGGGTCACGTATCCAGATGACGCTCGGTTCTGAAGTGACGGCACATGGGTCAACGTTTACCATCCGTAAGTTCAAGGATGAACCTATCACCCCGACCGACCTTATCGAATGGGGAACATTCTCACCCCTTTCAATCGCATTTCTCTGGCTTGCGGTCGAGAACGCGAAGTCATGCATCTTTGCCGGAGGGACCGCATCAGGAAAGACCACCTCACTGAATGCAATCTCCCTCTTTATCCCGCCGCTCGCAAAGATTGTCACCCTTGAAGATACCCGCGAGTTGAAACTGCCCCATTCCAACTGGATTCCAAGTGTCACCCGTGAGTCCTTTGACGTGAGCGGGAAAGGGGAGATCGATATGTATGAACTCCTGAAAGCTGCGCTTCGTCAGCGTCCGGAGTACCTGATTGTGGGTGAGGTCCGTGGTCGTGAAGCGCTCACCCTCTTTCAGGCGATGTCAACCGGTCACGTCACCTACTCCACGATGCACGCAGACTCGGTATCCTCAGCGGTCCACCGTCTTGAGAACCCGCCCATCTCTGTGCCCAGAAACATGCTGTCAGCGCTGAATCTTGTATGCGTTCAGATACAGGCACGGGTCGGAGGCCAGCGGATACGACGGAACAAACAGATCATCGAGGTTCTTGACATCGATCCCCGGACGAATGAACTGATCACGAATGAGGTGTTCAGGTGGCGGCAGGCAACCGATGAGATCTCCTACTCTGGAAAGTCATTCATTCTTGAAGAGATCATGGAGGCCCACGGGTGGGATGAGGAACGAATCAGACGTGACCTGCTCCAGCGACAGGAAGTCCTTGAATGGATGCGTGAGAGGAAGATCCGTGACTTCCGTGATGTGAGCAAGATTGTCGTCTCGTACTTCAGGGATGCCGAAACCCTGATGGAGCAGATACGGTCTGGTGGCAATGAATTCATATGAGCGCTTCTGTTTCTCCCTTCTTGGGAGCCGGATGTCTGGCAAGCGGGAAAAGTACTATGAGCTCATTGAAAATCTCAAGTCTGCACGGATGGGGATCACCTTTGAAGCCTATCTCGCAACCGCCACGCTCACCTCTATCCTTGTCGGGATAATCGGTTCACTCCTGATAGCGCTCCTGGTCTTTCTCCTTGATGTCCCCGGTCTTATCACATTTCGTGGGAATGTACCGGAGGATATTGCAGCCACCATCAACGAGTTTCAGGGGTATTATCTCCTGCTCGGGACGATCGTCGCCGGAATCGTCTCGTTTGTGGTCCTGTACGGGATCACGTTTCTCATCTACCTGATTTATCCGTCAATCGTCGCCGGGGGAAGACGGCGTGATATTGAAACAACCCTCCCCTATGCGATCAACTATCTGGCAGCCATGTCGACAGCTGGTATCACACCGGCAGAGGTCTTCAGACAGCTTGGGAATTCCACCATTTACGGTGAGTCGTCGGTGGAAGCCAGGTACATCATCCTTGAGGTGGATGTCTTTGGCCATGACCTTATCGAGGCGCTCAAGAACGTCTCGATGAGTACCCCAAGCCCCCGTATGCGTGACTTTTTGCAGGGGTGTATCGGCAGTGTTGCAGCGGGGAGCAATATCTCTGATTTTTTCCGGACGAAGGCTGAGCAGTATACCGGTGAGAACAGACAGACACAGAAACAGTTCCTTGACACCCTGGCACTGATTGCAGAGAGTTATGTCACGGCGCTTGTAGCAGGAACGCTCTTTATGATCCTTATCCAGTCGATCATGGCGATCCTTTCAGGCGAGTCGACTCCCCTGTTCCTGTATATCATCATCTACCTCATCATTCCCTTCGGGAGTGTGATGTTTGTGGTGCTGATCGATTCAATGACTCCGGAGTGGTGAAGATGGGACTATTTGAGAAGAAGAAAAAAGCAGAACCTTCGGCAGACCCGAAGAGTGATGAGATCTACTCAAGGATAGATACATACTACCACTACTCTGAAGGTGCGCTCCGTTTTATCAAGCATCCCTTCAGGACCCTGTTTGAAAAGCCGCTCAATATTCTTTACGTATCAGTCCCGGCAGGGCTTCTGGTCTTTATCATCGGGCTCAGCATAGTCATTCAGCAGGGAGGTCCTGAAGCGCTTATTACCAACTCCTTCATCGATGATGTTGCGGTCTTTACCACCATCATCATCATTGGCCCGCTGGCGATCACCGATCTCCTGGATGGGCGGCGGATATCCAGTATCGAAGTTGCGCTTCCGAACTTTTTCAGAGACCTTGCCGGGATGCATGAGAGCGGGATGACCCTGCCCGGAGCAATTCATCTGGTATCCCAGGCAGAGTATGGTGCCCTGACTCCCCATATCCGCCAGCTTGACCAGCGGATATCCTGGAACTTTGCGTTCATTGACTCCATCCGTCAGCTCGGAAAAGAGATACCTATCCCCCTTGTGGAACGGAGTGTGGACCTTGTTGCGCGGGCCAGTGATGCAGGTGGTGATATTGTTGAGGTTCTTCGTGCGGCAGGAAAGGACTCATCAGAGTATGTGATTATGAAGACTGACCGGAAGAACAACATGTTCATCTATGTCATCATCATTCTCGCCTCCTTTGCCGTGTTCCTCTTCGTCGTCATGATCCTCGTCTCTTCCTTTTTAAAGACCATGGCAGACCTTGGGGCGGAGACCGGTGCATCCGGTCAGGCCGGTTTCAATCTTGGCGGATTTGATCTCGCCCTCTATATCCGGGTGTTCTCCCATGCCGGTATGTTCCAGGGATTCTTCTCCGGACTGGTGGCAGGTGTTATGGGAGAGGGCCGGGTGACTGCCGGCCTGAAATACTCCGTCCTCATGCTTATCATCGCCTGGGCTACCTTCCGGTTCATGGTATAAGGAACCAGAACATCAGCAGGTGAAGAGGATCAGTCCTCTTCAATTTGCAGAACCTGCACCGGGCGGTACCCTCCCTCCGGGACAGTTATCAGAAACCGTGCACCGATTCCGAAGGTTCCCTGTTCGGTGATGGTAATCCCGGTCAGCGAAAGGACCTCGCGGACAAAAAAGAGACCCCAGCCGGTCCCTGAACCGACACCCCGTTCAAATACCCGTTCTTTCATGTTATCCTGGACCCCTTCGCCATCATCCTCATAGCTGATGACCAGATCCCTGTCCTGCAGCCTGGTATGAATCGTGATATAAAAGACATTTTTTCCGTGCTTGAGACTGTTATCGATGAGGTTGTAGAATACCTTCTGGAGCAGCTGGTCGGCAAAGACCTCATAGTCTGCCCCTTCATAGGTGAAGGTAAGCCCCTTCTTCTTTGTCATGGCATAGGCAAGACTCCAGCAGGTCCGGAGGTTCTGCCAGATAGGTGCCTGCATCCCGGCCTTCTGGTACTCTTTTGAGAACTCGATATGCTTGTTGACCCGGTCTGCAGCCTCCTCCGCAGCTTCAACCAGGTTTAAGATGACTTCATCGGTTGTCTTCCGATGGACCAGGCCCAGCATCCCTCTGATGGTGGTGAGCTGGTTGACGATATCATGCCTGGTCATACTTCCGAGCAGGCTGAGTTTCTTATTGGAGAGGAGGAGTGCCTTCTCGTTGTCCTTGAAGGTGGTTATATCGCTGATCACACACAGGTGCCCTTCCTGTCCGGTGTCGAGGGGATAGGGTGCTGAAACCACCCTGACATAAAGCTCAGCGCCATCCTTCTTTCTGGTGTGCAGTTCCCGGTGAACTGACTGATCACTGAGAAGTTCATCAACCGAAATGGGTTCACCCTCAAGGAGATCCACAATCTGCATCCCGTTCAGTTCACCTGGAGTCATTCCAAAGATGGATGCGAGTTTGGGATTCGCAAACCAGATCCGGTTATCCGGCCCGACCAGGCATATCCCTTCTTCTGCAAGGGCGATGAGCCGGGAAAGGCGCTGCTCTGTTGCATGCCGCTGCTCTACCGCTTGCTCTATCTGGTCTAGCATCTGGTTGATGGATCTGCTCAAGTCACCGATCTCATCATCGCGTCCGGTTTTTATGCGGCCTGACAAGAGACCGGTCCTGCCGACCTGTGCAAGTTCGGTGTTCAGTTTCGCAAGAGGGGCAATTACAATCAGGTTGATGAGGGTGATGGCAACACCCATGAAACATACAACCAGAAGCAGGAGTGAGAAGAAGAGGTAGTCTCTTGTCAGAAGGCCACTTTCGTACAGGTCACGGACACTCTTCACCTGGAGGAGTAGAAACGGGGAGCCATGAATGTCTGAAAGAACACGGGTGGTCAGAATTGTATCTCCGGTCACCTGTGACCCGGTCCCTGTCGGGTATCCGGCCTTTCTTTCTTCCGGAGTGAGGACCCTGACCGCCACATCCTGAAGCAGCTGATTGGATATATCAGAGAGTTTGTTCTGGTCAAGAGGGTTCAGCACGGTGACAGTCCCCCGGGATGGGCCCCCCTGATGCGTGGTAAGTATCGGGGTTTGTGCAAAGACCCAGGCTGAATTGTTCCATTCCAGGATGCCTGAACTTTTGCCCTCTGACGTGTGATTCGTCAGTATGAGAGTATTGGCTAGTTCGGTTGGAACACCGGTCAGATGATCCTTCTGATCTGTGAGCCCTCTCCCGACTATGACTGATCCGTTCAGGTCCTGAAGGATAATGTAGGTGATATGTAATGCCTGAAATGTCGATAATGCAAGGTTCGATGAGATATATTTTGGATCACGGCTCTGGACAAAGTCATAGGTGGTATCCCATTCCCCCCAGTCTGTTGCGATCTGTTGCAGCCTGGTAATCTCCTCATCAATGGCATGTTCTGCCCTGAGCAGATCCCGCTCCATGTATTTCTCCTCAAGGGAAGAGAAGGAGTCCATGATGGTAAACTCAAATGAGAACAGAAGCACACTCATGACTGCAAAGAACGTGCAGGCAATGATTAGAATCATCTTTGGGTAGAGCCGCATGATAACCTTCCTGAAAATTCCCGGAGTATATTGTGTATGGAAATATGGGGACGATATAAGTCCGGGGCCTGATCAGTATCTTTCAGACCTTTCGGTTCAAATCTCATCGATACTGGTTTTCCTGAACCAGACGTTCCAATAGGTTAATCCCACCCGGTAAGGGAAAAAAGTTCTGAGCAGGGTATCGTATCAGGAGAGATCCACCGTGTGGATGAGGTCCGGTTTATCAACCGTGAAGGAGAAGGACCGAAGAATGCCGGTCTCATTGTGGATTACCCCGGTATACTGACCGTACAGTAACTGAAATGTTGTCTGACCCTGGACAGAGGTGACATCATTGCCGACAATCTTGCCCCCGCTCTTAATGGTGACCCGCAGGCCGGCGGCAGGCATCCCGTTTCGCATCAGGTCGATGATGATATTTCCAATCCCTTTTCTGACTGAGGAGATCTCAGGGATGGGGTTTGATGCCGGGACCCGGAGATGACTCTTGTCATAGATACGGCAGCCCGTAACAAACCGGTTTGCTATCTCTGGTTCAGTCGGATAGAAGGTGAAGTTCTGACTGTTTTTCAGGAACAGGACACTCCGGTCTCCATAGAGGACACCGGACCGGTCTATATAAATGCCCCCTTCTGGTTCTCCTTTCATAAAGATGAGAAATGCCCGGAATCCTTCTGCCCCGGCTGTTGCTGCAATTCCATAGGCCTTTTGTGTTTTCATCTCCCTGACCAGTTCAGGAAGGAGCCAGTTCCCCAGGGGCTGCGTATTCTCGATGATGAAGTTCAGGGGAACATTCTCATCAAAATCACCGATATGCTGGGGGACATCGGTTGTCGTCTGCTGGTATTTCTGTTCAGACTCCTGCAGGACCTCCCGTGCCATCTCTGCCTGGCTTGTGTCCCGCCCGGTTGCCTTGGCACTGACAACCATTCCATCAGAGCTGAATATTCCTTCAATATGCCAGAGTATCTCGCTCTTTTTTCCGTCCGGATAGGTGACGACGGTCTCAAGATCGGTTGCCGGGTTCTCAGGAGTCAGGGACCGGACCGTTTCAACAAGTCCTGCCCGGTCTTCATCTGATATGTCATGAAAGAACTTCTTCCCGATGAGATCGGTTGCAGGCATTGCATACAGGGCACCATAGGAATCATTTGCCCTGATGATGGTAAGGTCCGGCAGAAGATCAACAAAGAGTTCGGTCTGTACGGTAAGGACTGAATGGTAGAGTTGTTCCCGTGCGGCGAGTTCTTCTTTTGCATGATGCCCTTCATATGCCTGGAGGATCCGTTGTTCAAGTTCGCTGAACTGGACAACCGGATCACTTCCCTTTCTGATGTAATAGTCTGCGCCGCTATTCAGGGCAGAGATGACGATATCTTCCTTTCCTTTGCCGGTAAACAGGATGAACGGGGTGCCCTCATAGTTTGCCCGTACGTACTTGAGGAGCTGTATCCCGTCCATATCCTGCATCAGATAGTCAGATACGATAACATCGAACTTCCCGGTTCGTAATGCATCTATTGCCTCTTTTCCGGAAGAAACGCAGGTTAATGTGACTTTTCCAGAGGCACCAAGATACTCCTGGGCAAGCATCAGATGCGGAAGTTCATCATCTACATACAGGACTGAAACGGGCATGAATGGGTTAGTGTATGTTTGTTTCCTATTAAAATTATTGTTATATAGTATACTGCAAAACATTCTGGAATATTCCAGAATGTTTGCAGATATCTATGTAGTGCTTTTTTTGTACACGTCTTGAAATAATCTCCGTTTCACTGCCATTATTTCAAGACGTTGTGCAATGCACTATAAATTCGGGAAAGGAAATGTGAAAACACTATACATCATATGTTTATACATCCATGGCCAGAACTCTCCTCCCCATCGGTATCCAGTCTTTTGAAAAGATCCGTCGTGAGGGGTATGTGTATGTCGATAAAACGCCGTTCATCCTCGATCTGGTACAGAGGGGGTCCTATTATTTTCTCTCCCGGCCCCGCCGGTTTGGCAAAAGCCTGTTTGTTGATACACTTGATTGTGCATTTTCAGGGAAGGCTTCCCTCTTTGAGGGTCTTTCCCTGACAAAACCGGATTCGATGTGGGACTTTACAAAGACGTCACCAGTTCTGCGTATCGATTTTTCCGGGGGCACAGTCAGGTCTACCGATGATCTGATCGGGAGATTACACCGGATTATTGATTTTTGGGAAGAAGAGTTCAGGGTAAAAAGGACAGAGGGATCACCGGGAGAACGACTGGTTTATCTTGTTCCCCGGATTGCTGAAGTGACCGGGAAACAGGTTGTTATTCTTGTTGATGAATATGACAAGCCTATCTTAGATAATCTGGAAAAACCTGTTCTTGCCCTTGAGCTTCGGGACCTGCTCAGGGACTTTTATGGTGCGATAAAACCGCTGGATGTTCATTTACGGTTTGTTTTTCTGACCGGAGTCTCAAAGTTCAGTAAGACAGGGATCTTTTCAGGTCTGAATAATCTGAAGGATATCACCCTTGACCGGCGATACTCATCCATTTGCGGATATACTGAATCTGATATCCGGGAGATGTTTGGCTCTCTGATGGCAGATTATGATCCGGATCTTGTCGCAAGCTGGTATAACGGATATTCATGGACCGGTGAGTCTGTGTATAACCCTTTTGATATTCTACTCTTCCTTGATGAGGGAACGTTCCGTCCATACTGGTTTGAAACGGGAACTCCGGGATTTCTGGTTAAAAATCTCGCGGAAAACCCCCGTTCACTCCCTGAGCTAGATACCCTGATTACCGGAGAAGAGCTCCTTGGTTCATTCCAGATAGATGATATAAAACCAGAAACACTGCTCTTTCAGGCAGGGTATCTGACAATAAAAGACATTACGA
>CAZEWE010000083.1:0-3614 GCA_964515765.1 uncultured Methanospirillum sp.
AAAAGATAATCCATTGTACCGATATTACATGGTTGCCATCAGAAATGTTGAAGAATATGAATGGCTTGTGTATCTGTTTGATGGTATAACCTTGGTTTTCGTCGGATTATTTCTCATTGGAACATTAATCGGTTCGGCTAGTAATGAAAGAACCCTTCCAACAATGATTGCATCTCTGGCATGTATTGTGATGTCAATATATTTCTTTGCGGAAGCGATATTTGCCCGAAATAAGAAAAAATTCACATTACAAGTATAACCAAATAGTAATTCCGAACTCACCCCTAGTAATATATTTATCACAAGATATTTCTGATAGCATAATTCATATTTTAATATGCGTGAATTGTCAGAGGAACATGCGAATCAGCTCGTAAATACCTTTTCTTCGATTTCTATTGCAGTGTATGTGGGCGTGGCGATATTGCTTTCAATCATTGCAATTTTATCATTGATTGAATCTTTTCTTGAAGTTGTGGCAATATTATCATCAATGCATTGGGAAGAAGGGATCGTGCAGGTTATTTATTCGATTCTTTTTACCATTATTATCATTGAGTTATTTGAAACCGTCACGGTATATCTAAAAACAAAACGTGTTCCGGTTCGTGCTCTCCTAATAGTTGCATTAACTGCCTTAATCCGGCATATAATTGTTATTAATATCAGTGAGACAGAAGTCTACCATTATCTGGGATTATCGGTAATTATGGCCGTTCTTATAGCCGGCGTTTATCTGCTCAAGGAAGATATTCATTCCGGCAATCTCATAAATTAAAAAAATTAAGCGCAACCATTCTCTTTTTCCATGGTCAATCAGATATACAAAGAACAATAATAGGTTCAGTATTGAGTTGAATATGAGTTCAAAAATAATAACTGATGGAACAGAAATCCTGACGCAGGAACAGGCAGATGAATTATGGGAACTGGGAAACAGCGGAGCACAAAATGCCGCAACTGCATTATCTTCTCTTATCGGAGTGCCGGTTTCAATTTCAGTTCAGAAAATTATCATGGTCAAACTGGAAAACCTTCAGAAATATCTGGATGATTCAGTCGCTTCGATGGTTGTTTTCCAGGTCCGTGGCCAGGTTTCAGGAAATGGTTCGATAATACTACATGTTCCAAAAAAGTCTATACTCCGGTTATCATCGATAATGCTTGCTGCACCTGATGAGGATCGGGAAATAAGTGAGATGGATATGAGCATGCTTCATGAAATTGGAAATATTATGACATCTTCCTATCTGGATGCATGTGCGAATCTCTTATCCCTTATGCTCATTCCATCCCCTCCATCAATGGTGATTGACATGCCTCATGCAGTTATCCAGTCCGTAATTGCCGGCCAGGAATTTGATGAAGAATTAGACCAGATACTTTTATTTAAAACAGATATGCATTGTGCAGAATTTGATCTTGAAGCTGGTTTACTTCTCCTCCCATCCAAATCACTTCTTCATGAATTGCTTGAACGGTTCAGGAAAATGAGAATGTCTAATTCGTAGACCCCTTTTTTTCTTTTTTTACCGTAGTACACCCATATACAAAGTATAGAATGCAAGAAAAATGAGGAGACCGAGAAACATCCTTTCGAGGATTTTAATATTTATCCGATCTGCAGCATAAGGAGATAATTGTGCTCCGATAATCACTGCAGGAACAGTTATTGCAATTACATTCCAGGGAATCACGAGGATATCTGACGAGGAGGATCGAAGAAAATACGTTATTGATGCAATAATAGCCGATACAGCGACAACAATATGATTTGATCCAATACCGATTTTCAGGGGTATTCCTGAAGTAATCATCCCTATCATACCCAGATATCCCAATCCGGATCCGGTGATCCCCTGGAGAACAGCACCAAATGAGTGAGCAAGAACCCTGACTTTATAGCCACATCTGCAATACGAATACACTTTCCCAAATCTGTCTATTAATATTGCAGGACTGGGTGTTCCTGTGTGAATATGAAGCATTATTGTCATAGTATCTGATTTCTCTGTCCCGATGGACTTAATGAGATTTTTAGAATAAACTAATGAAATAATTGCCAAAAACAGGGAAATACAGATGATTAAAAATAAAATTTTTTTGGGAATATAGAATGCAATGCATGAGGATAGGATGACTATCGGGATAATTGCAACAAGGGACAAAGAGACAATTTTCATGTCAATGAGACCATACCTGAAAAATCCTAACGTCGCACTGGTAATACCAAAAGACTGGGTGAACAGTCCGATAATCACACTCTCACCAGGTCCGAACCCCTCTCCAAATAATGGAAGGATAACTGAGAAAAAAGGAACAAATAAGAGAGCACCACTTATCCCCAGCATGTTTACAATAAGAGCGATGAAAAATGCAACAGGGAACACCCAGATATATGATATCCAGTATTCTGTTTCATGAGGAGCCAGAGAAAGAAGGGATATAAGAAAAATGGGAATTATTAATAAAACGATAATATGTTCGTATTCAAGAATTCTCAATAAGAGGGGCCTATTTTTTTGTGAGGCATTAGCTCTCACGATGTCATCTCCGAATTTACTCTTTTCGTATTGATGTCACGTTCTATTTTTACTCATATGGGTTGTGAGTAGTATATCAATACATTCATGATAATTAGTAATGGATGTACCTTCTTTTATGTCCCTGTATAATAAATCCAGAGCTTCGTGCAAGGGGAATTACTCATCAAAAAGATTTAGATGCGTTTTATCAGGTTTTATTGCGATGTGAGACGTTTAAAATACCTGTAAAAATGCTTCCCTGTGCAGAAACCATGTATCTTGGACCTGATCATGAACCTGGTCATTTTATTGGCAGACTGGATACTCCGGATTTTTCTGATCTTATATGCAGACTTGAAAAAACGGTTCGCGAAGAATGGAAAAATGAAGGTCTGCCATATGCGATTATCGGTGTTGATTCATCTCCTGTTTGTGGTGTGCGATATACCTGGTATGGTTCTGTACATGGTTCTTCAGGAAAGATTCCTGGGAGAGGTTTCTTTTTAGAACGTTTTTCAGATATAATAGCATACGATGTTTTTGAAGCTGCGAGTTGGAGGATATATCTGGCTGCTCCCTTATTTTCAGAAGCAGAATGTGATTTCAATAGAAAATTAGCTGATATACTATCAGGGTATGCTATGCAGGTCCATCTTCCTCAGGATTGTGGGGATTCAGAGCATTCACGAGACATCTCTATTCAGAAAGAAATATTTGATAAAAATCTGCAAGCAATTGACAATGCAGATATTGTTGTTGCAGTAATAGATGGTGCTGATGCAGATTCAGGAACCTCATGGGAGATTGGGTATGCATTTGCCAAAAGGAAAAAGATTATTTCAATCCGGACCGATTTCAGACATGTTGGTCATAATGAGCTGGTAAATCTGATGCTTGAGCAGTCATCAGTTGTCGTAAATGATATTCCATCACTTATTCAGGCTTTACCCTGTCCGTTTCCGATACAGCCACTTAGAGATACGGATGAATAATATTTCTTACAGCCATTCTGATAATCCGGGCGATTGCTGCCATAATTTATATCCGGATTCTTTCTAAAAACCTCATTACATATCTCCATTCTTCAGA
>CAZEWE010000083.1:3714-10931 GCA_964515765.1 uncultured Methanospirillum sp.
TAATTTATATCCGGATTCTTTCTAAAAACCTCATTACATATCTCCATTCTTCAGATCATTTCCCGAAATATAGGTCTGAATCATTTTTATCGCACAGAATGATCCGCACATTGTGCAGTTCGTATCGGTTGGAGTGCCCCTTCCTGCCTCTTCCGGGTCCAGAGCATACCTGGCCTGTTCCTGAAAATTCATTCGCGCTCTTTTCTCAGCGATATGTTTGTCCTGTTCAGACATCCCATATTTCATAGAATCTCCAATATGGGCGGCAATTCGGAAAGCCATAAGTCCTTCTTTCACATCATCAGGCGTCGGGAGGCTTTTATGTTCTGCCCTGGTGATATAACAGAGATAATCTGCCCCGGCTCCTGCGGCAAATGTTGCACCAATCGCACCAGTAATATGATCATATCCCATGCCGACATCAGCTGGTAGTGGTCCTGCTACAAAGAGTGGGAAATCTGTTTTTTCTTTGTAGTACCTGACACTATCGGATATTTTGTCTGCTCTGATATGTCCCCCGGCTCCTTCAATAATTACCTGAACTCCTTTCTTATGAGCCCGCTGTGCCAGCCTTATATTCTCTTCGATCTCCATAACCTGTGCAGTATCCCGGCTATCATGGATGCACCCTGACCTCATTGTATTTCCAAGTGAAAGAACTACATTTTTTGATTTTAGTATGGTAAGAATCTCATCAAAATGGGTAATATAGGGATTTTCATGATTATTCTTCAGCATATATGAAGCCATCATGGCACCTCCTTTAGAAACAACTCCCATTATCCGGGAGCTTAGTTTCATTGCCTTTATGGTCTCTATTGAGGGGCAATGAAGAACCATTGATGAAATATCTTCTTTGACTTGTTCTTTCAGGTTCTCGATAATGAGATCATCAGTGAGATGATCAAGGGTTTTTTCTGCAACCGCCTGGTAAAGAGGGACTGTGGTCATGGGCAGTGATGTAACATCAAGTATTGATTGCCTAATTTCTGGAATGTCTCCGGCGGTAGATAGATCTGTAAGAGTATCTGCACCATAATGTTCAGCTATTTTCGCTTTTTGTATCTCTTCTTCAGGGATGCAATGACCAGAAGAGGTGCCTAGGTTTACATTTATTTTTGTTTTGAGTCCTTTTCCGATTGCAATCCCCGTATTCCCACGGTACATGATTGCAATGGATCCGGTTTCTACTCCTTCCTGGATCATTTCATACGGTCGATGCTCAATTTCGGCTACTTTTCTAACAATATTATTATACATTTCTTCTTCTAGGGGTTGTTTAAATTACTAACTCATGGAATGCGTAAGAGCACCATATCTATTTGTTGTTGGTGCATATCATGTTCATGATGGCAATCGTACCTCTCTTCTCCTGGATATCAATGAAGAATTTTGAAAACACACTATTCATCTCTGCTTAAGAAAATTCGAAAAAAATGGGTTTTTTACTCATGAGGAAAATGGGGATTATTTTTTCAAACTGAAGAGACGAAACACTTATGCTGCACCAGGTTGCAATTGTATTGGTGCACTATCTGTCTCATTGCGAAACATGCACCTAGGATAGTCTCTTCTGTATAGATCAGTTCTGGTAACCCCGGAATAATCGTACAGATTTTGTGAATTGTTTGGTGAGTCATATTTTTATGAAGTATTTTTATCTATATTGAGATTCTGATACATTTTTCAATACACATCTCTCAGATATTGGTGCTATAATGACACAGGCTTCTGTTCTGGAACTTATTCAACAGATAGAGCAAGAATCCGGACAATTAACAAACCCAGAGCGTGCTCTTCTTATTACAGATGGTTCAGTTACCCGGCTTTTGGAAGTATTTTGCAATGCACCAGTCGGTGTCAGAACAATACAGCAGAACATTCTTCCTGCACCAGATATGATAGCAGATTTTCTGGAAATTTCACCCGGCGATGATGTGAACTTTCGTGAAGTGGATTTATATAATAAAAATAATGATCGTGTTCTCATACATGCCATCTCATATGCACCATTGAAAAATCTCCCCGCCGGAGCAATTACCCGGCTTATGAAAGAAGATGAGCCGATTGGTATGATAATGCGTGATGAAAAGATGGAATCAAGGAGAGAAATCCTGTCAATACAAAAGATTTCTCTTCCATCCGATGACCAGATACTAAATAAGAAGATGAAATTTCAGTTAAGCAGGTCGTACCGGATTATTCATAATTCACGTCCGATATTCTATATCGAAGAACAAATCCCTTTCCCTCTTTTCACCGAAGATACTACCATCAAAGTGATTACTCCATCACGTCTTCATATCGGGCTTCTTGACATGAATGGTGGAGGAGGCAGAGTCGATGGCGGTGCAGGTATAACTCTGGCAGATCCCGGTTTCATTTTTGAAATATCTAAATCAGATTCGTTTTCCCTGACTTCACAGGAACCAGAGGTCGCACATCAGATACAGCCCATTCTTGAAAAATTAATTATGAACGGATTATCGATTCCTCCGGTACATATTCACATTCAACAATCCATTCCCTTTCACTCTGGTCTTGGAAGCGGAACCCAGGCTGCTCTTGGAATTGCAGCTGGAATTGGGGCATTGACTGAACAGAAATTATCTGCAGATGACCTTATTGCTTTATCCGGGAGGGGTGGGACATCAGGGATAGGAACAAGAGCCTTTTTTATGGGTGGATTGCTGGTTGATGCCGGTCACCGATTTGGACCTGGCAGAAAGAAGGAATCTTTCGCACCATCTGCCTCATCATCCGGTGCAGGAGCAGCTCCTCTGGTCGGCCGGTATGATATCCCAAAAGATTGGCATTTCATACTTGCAATACCTGATGGATTCGCAGAAATCCACGGCCAGTTGGAATATGATCTGTTTCAGAGGTTCTGTCCTGTCCCACAGTCTGAAGTCCAGGCTCTTTCCCATATTCTTCTTATGAAACTGATCCCTTCCGTAATTGAAGAAGACCTGGAACAGTTTGGAGAGGCTATCAATGAGTTCCAGAAGGTTGGGTTTAAAAAATGTGAACTTAGTCTTCAGCCACCGGTAATTTTGGACATCATGAATGCCATGAGGGATGCCGGTGCAGCCGGGGCCGGTATGAGTTCATTCGGACCGGTAGTGTACGGGGTATGTGATTCGAAGGTGAATGAAATCCGGTCAGCAGCTCAGAAAATTATGAATCAGGGAACAGGGGGGAGGACGATCTGCACCAAAGGAAGAAATAGTGGTGTTGAAGTTATTAAAAACGGTCACAAAATGCAATCGATATACTGAGCATTATTTTTCAGGTATCTGCCTGAAAGTATCTGACGAGATATTTTCTAACCTTTTCTGACTCAATAAATCCTTTATCAAGTTCATCTACCAGAGAATCGATAATGTGTACCTGCTCTGAAATCCTGACGTTTTCAGGGGTTTCAGTAAATGAAGCGAGTGTCAGGATGACACTTAATGGATTTCTTATCCGGTCATTTAAAATTGCAAACTGTTCAATATTGCGATTAATCTGCTCATACGCATTCTTTTGAAGTTGCCTGATCTTTACCCGGTCCGAAATGTCCCGGGAGATCTGAATAATGAATTCCTCGTCTTGAATGTTTACTTTTAAGGCGGTTATCTCAACCGGGATTATCTCCCCATTTTTTGAGACTTCAGAGAATTCTGCAGTCTGAACCATCTTTACTTTAAAATTCTTGATGAATGATAAAAATCTTCCAAATACTTCCGGGGGAATGATGTCTGCAGGTGACAGCGTCAATAGTTCCTGCTGGTTGTAACCGAGTCTTTTAACTGATGATGTATTTGTCTCTATAAACCGTCCTGGATACCCTGTCTCATCAACCTGATACATGGTAACTGAGTCAAACAAATTTTCAAAAATTGTTCTAAAACGTTCCTCTGTTCGGACCAGTATTTCTTCTGTCTTCTTCCATCTCGTGATCTTCCTGAAATAGCCCATTTTCCAGGGGAAATCTGGATTGTCTCCTTCCCGGATAGAAAACTCCACTGAATGTCCCTTTCCTGGTCCGGATACAATCTGGATGTCCTGATTGGTACGATTTGATGAGGTGAGATGAAATATTTCAGAGGAGGCTATCTTCGGGTTTCTAATCACCGGAAGAACCACTTCTTCTATGAATTCATTAAATTTTGTACCCCTGAAATCCTCACTGGCAATTGGAAATAACTGTGAAATACCCTTATTCAGGTGACAGATGATGTCTGATGTGTTCAGGATGACAATACCATCCTCTATTGTTGAGGTGAGTTCATACCAGACCTGATACAAACTCTCTGGTGATTGCATATGTCATCAAATATTTGCTATTGAATCTATTTATGGAATGTCTATTCCACCATTCATTAAATAATATATTTCGAGATCTGTGATACCTGCACCTTTATGCTTCCATTCTCGTATATGGATACGGATACAATATGGCGTCACCTGATCTTGAAAATGATCTCCTCTACACGCTCAAAAAAGAAGCAGGTTCAGCTCTTCCCATTGATATCTGGTATGAAGGAGAAACTTGGGTTTTTCATCCGGTTGGCTCTATCGACACCACGACATCAGCCGATCTTGAAGGAACACTGATGGAAGGTATTGCTCAGGGAATGCGGTGGATTATTCTTGACCTCACAGATGTGCGGTATGTATCGAGTGCGGGACTTCGTGTTTTTATTGCAGCAGCCAAGACCCTGAAAAAGGAGAATGGTGAGATCCGGTTTTCTACACCAAATAAGAATGTATTTGAAGTTCTCCGGTTATCAGGATTATTAAAATTTTTTAAAGTGTACCCTGATAATGCTGCAGCAATCCGGTCATTTACACCCAAATAAAAAATGGGTGTAAAACCCATATTCAATTTACACTTTCCCTGCATCATGAATGAATTCAAAATCGATATGCCCATTGTAGGGATCAGTTTTTAACAATTTCACAATCACTTTCTGTCCGACTTTAAGCCCGGCTTCTTTTCTCATCACTCGTCCTTCTGCAGGAGGGCTTACAAGTCTGACATATGTTCCTTTTTCTGATGCTCCGGTTACAAATCCCTCAAAGGTCTCTCCAATTCTTGGTTTCAGAAGCACTGCCGCGGCTGATTTTCTCATAAACCGTTCAACCTTGTTAGCTGCCTTTTCCCTACCGGAGAGCCATTCCGCCTTCTCATCAAGTTCTCTGATATGATAAGGAGATTTCATCCCCAGAAGAACTGATTTAATAAGCCGCTGGATAATCAGGTCAACATATCTCCGGTTTGGAGCTGTCCCGTGTGTGTAATCAGTGACAGCAAGGGCAAAGTGCCCGATCGGGGTCTTACCGGGAATAAATGGAACATATTCTCCTGAACCCATGAGTTTTACCACTGTCAGAGAGAGATCCGGGAATCGTTCAGGATCTGCTTCCCGTTGTTTTGTCAGAAAGGCTGAGAGGGATTTTGCATCAGGATTGAAGGGAAGTTTTTCACCATATTTCGCAGCAACAAGCCGAATCTCCTCCCAGTACTTGGGCACTCTGACGACCCGTTGTATCATGGGCAAACCGGCATTTTCCAGGAAAACGACCATCGTACCGTTGGCTGCAACCATGAACTCTTCAATAAGGCATCGTGCAGCATTTTGTTCCTGGATTACCAGGTCAGTTACGGTTTCACCATCAGAAACTACCTGTGCCTCAAGGGTTTCAAGGTCCAGGGCACCCTGTCTTCTTCGATGTGCACGAAGGCGTACCGCAGCTTCATTCTGAAGTTCCAGTTGTTTTTTCAGACCCTCAGTCTCTGCAACTAGTGTTGGAACCGGAGTCCTGCCTTCGAGCCAGTCTCCGATCTCTTCATACACAAGTTTCGCTTTATTCCGAACCACCCCCTGGTATATATCACCCGGTCTGACTCCTCCGTCAGGAAGAACCGTAAATTCGATTATTATTGCATAGCAATCCTGACCCGGAAGAAGTGAGGTAATTCCTTTGCAGAGACGGTCTGGGAGCATATGAAAGGTGACAATCCCTGGATAGACTGATGTCCCATTATGCCCGGCATGTTTATCGATGTAGGAATTCTTTGCTACATAATGATCAACATCAGAAATGGCTACTTTCACATGAATTTCACCATGGTCACCTTCTTTTACAAACTCAATCTGGTCAAGGTCTTCTGAATCCACATTATCAATCGAGCACCAGAGAAGTCCACGTAGGTCTTTTACCCCCTTTTTAATTTTTATGTGATGTTCAGGATTTAAATGATTTGTTTCACGAATAACCTCACGTGAAAACCGGGGAGTAAAACCATACCTCTCCATGGTATCCCATGAAATTGTTTTCAGATCAACATGCTCGTGCTTCATGATATATTCCTGATAGAGGAATCATACCAGGCTATAGATATCTGTTCGCATTTTTGCCGGGGTATCAGTTTTCTGTTTTCACATCCCATTATCTGATATGAAACGATCAATAGGAAAGAAACCTGCAATTATCCCAACTCCTGTTCTCATCATCGGAACGTATGATAATACCGGGAAAGCAAATGGCATGACTGCTGCATGGGGCGGTGTCTGCAGTTCTGATCCTCTGAGTATCTCCTTTTCCGTTCAACGGACCAGGTATACCCATCAGGCCCTGCTTGAGAAGAAAGAGTGCACAATAAGTATTCCTTCCGCTGCTTATGTAAAAGAAGCAGATTATTTTGGGGTGTCTTCCGGAAGAGATCGTGATAAATTTTCTGACACAAGTCTCACTCCGGTTCGAGCACCATCGGTGAATGCTCCCTATGTTGGTGAGTTTCCCATCGTCATCGAATGTAAGATCACGAAGATAATGGACGTCGGAGTACATGACCTCTTTGTTGCAGAGGTTGTTAATGTTCTGATTGATGATTCCTGCCTGGCATCTGATGGAAAACCTGATCTGCGGGAAGCATCTTTCTTCTTTTATAATCCCCTTGACCGGTCATACTACAAAACCGGAGAATATCTGATGCAGGGATTTTCAACCGGAAATCTCTTTCAATAACTTTTTAAAAAGGAAATACTATCGTGAAGATAGTATCTGTAAATGGAAGGTCAGATCTGTGCTGATTTTTCTTCATCCATAAAGATGGGGACATTGGAAAACAGGTTTACATCAAAAACTCCCTTGGTTGTTACCCGTAACTCTGGAATTACCGATAATGCCAGAAATGAGAGGTACATGAAGGGATCTTTTATGGC
>CAZEWE010000084.1:0-1146 GCA_964515765.1 uncultured Methanospirillum sp.
GGTTCTCTCGGATACCACCAGTAATTATAGATACTCCTTGATATCTCTATTAACATGAAATATGGCACCGGACGAATATTGTGATAAAACCCGGTACGAGATGGCTGATCTCTACCTGGACCTTGCAAAAACCCTGTATGAAGCAGGAGCTGCGGTCCAGCGGGTCACGGATTCGGTACGGTGGCTGGCCGGAGAACTGGGAGACACCAATGTCCATATCTTTGTCGGGTATGAAACCATAGAGCTGAGTATACTCCATCACGATCATATTGAAAGCCGGCTTTATGTCATTCGGGAACCATTTAAGGTAAATATCGCGGTTCTCCACCAGGTAAGCCTGTTACTTCATAGGATTCCTTCTTTTGAAGGGGATATCTGTGCCATCCGGGCAGAGATTCTTCAAATACAGAAAAGGGAACCAATATACCCAAAACCTCTCATCATCTTTCTCACCAGTATTGCCTGTGTTTCATTCGGGTGGCTTAATCATGCGGATATATCCTCTCTTTTCATCATTGGAATATCAGCATTTTGTGCATTATCAATCAAATTCAGGTATGGAAAACGACTCAATAATATCTATCTGTCAACCCTGATCACTGCATCTGCAGGAGGATTCATTGCAGCCATTCTTTCCAGGATAATACCTACTGCAACACCCGAAGTCGCCCTGATATCAAGTGTACTCTTCCTTATTCCAGGATTTCTCCTGATTGACGGAGGGCTTGACATCATCCGTGACCATACCAGTTGTGGCATTGTCAGACTGGTCTCTGCTTTCACCCATATCTGTATTATTTCAGGTTCTCTTCTTATTCCCCTTGGGTTGCTTGGAACTATGATACAGGTGAACGGGCCAGCTCCCGATCTTATCTTTTCCATACTTACCATGAGCATTGCTGCCGGAATTGCTGCATTCGGCTTTGCCCTTCTCTTTAATACTCCTCTTTTTGTTCTTCCGGGATGCATCATCTGTGGGATGGCCGGGAGAATGATAAGAGAAATCGGGCTTTCATTCGGACTGGATACGTTCTTCTGCATTTTTTCCGGAATGGTGGTTGCAACCAGTATTGCGGCATATTATGGGAGACTCACCCGTGTTCCCGGCGTATTTATCGCTGTAATTGCAGGGATTACCATGATTCC
>CAZEWE010000084.1:1246-10878 GCA_964515765.1 uncultured Methanospirillum sp.
GGTTCTCATTCCTCCTCTCTATTCATCGGAAAAAAGGAGGGAGAACACATTCAAACTCTGCCTGATACCCATCCAGAAAAGGGGTACCGGATTATTGTAAATCCCGTGGGATCTTCTCGTTCCACATCTTCTCCCTGATCACCTCACCATTTTCTGATATCCTCCTGATAACCGTCAGATTGAACGACTCTTCATCTGAATCAAGTGTATATACCCCCTGAACCTGAAGAACCCGGTCAGGCAGGGTTATCTCATCTGTCACATCAGCCATGTACTGTGCATGAGCAGGATCCGAATCCCTCACCTTCCAGATATTCTGCTGCACTGAGTGGTACAGGGTATCACCCACACTCCATTCCTGATCACTATTCGCCGTATAGGTAGTTTCCCCAGTGTCAGGATCATAGGAGACCGGGAGATCCACATCCGCCCCACCAAGACTTACCGAATCAGGATTTTCTTCCTCTTCGGCAAGCGGAGGAAGGGAGCAGACATCGGTCAGGGAATTTTCCATAACGATCGGTAAGGAAACCCGGGTATCTGGTCCGGGATAGAGGGTCGTAAAACCCAGGTACGGTGTGGGCCAGACCATGGGGAACTGGGCATTACTGATAGAAAGCCTAATTTTATGGCCTGGATTGAACCGCCAGGTGGTGAAATGAATCTCACCGGAGATGGTTTCAGGAGTGCCGGGGGTGAGAGGTCTCCGGTCCAGGCGGGATATCCGATCAGCAGGGTTGATCACCACACCGCTCACCAAAGAGACCTTCCCATCCGGCCAGACATCCTCAAGCCGGACCGCCCAGTGATATAACGGGGCATCGGCAGCAATCTTCAGCTGGACAACCGGATTTCCCATGATCTCCACGGCATCGGCGAGTGGCTCTGAATCATACACAAGACTGTAGGCATCATCCCCGGCCATATCATCGGTGAGATCTCCCCACCAGGTACCGGCATCGGTCCCGGCCCCCGGACTATACGTAAGGACCTCCCCTTCTGCCTGATCCGGAGCCGTCGGAGTGAGTGTATTCCCGGGTCCGGGGTAATACTCTGCCATTTCTATTCCGCTCACCGGCCAGGACCCGCATCTCCACTCACCGGGGACTTCTGTTACTTCAGTAGACGGAGGATATCCATCCCTCATGTACACCATAAAGGACGGTTCATCCATGATCCCTGAGTCGATCCCCTTCAACCAGTAGTCCCACCATAACACTGCCTTCTCCCGCCATTCATAATTCGGACCTGGAACTCCGGTATTCGGATATTCATGATTCCACGGACCGACATCTGCCTTCACCGGAACTGTGGCTGTATCAAGGATCCGGGGGATGGTATCCCGGTATCCGTCCAGAAAGCCCCCGATCAGGTAGGTCGGAACCTCTACCGGATAGGAGAAACGCTGTGATTCATCTCTCCATACCGGGCCGTCCTTGTGATTTTGTTTCCAGAAGAAGTGCCAGGGAGTCTGGTCAAACCGGTCAGAAAAGAACTGCTCTGATATCTCATACGTTTCAGGATTCGGAATCGCATTCAGGGTATCTATCATCGATTCCCAGATATCCATGTGAAACGCCCCGTCAACGGAGTGTACATCCTGGTAGAAGAGATCATCAGATGCATGGGCGATCAGGATTGCCTTTAACGCAGCCGGTTTTCTCCCGGCAATCATCAGTGCATTAAACCCGCTCCATGACATCCCGAACATCCCCACATTTCCATTGGACCATTCCTTCCCGGCAAGGAGGTCGATAATCTCAACCCCGTCTGAGAGTTCCTGCTCTGAATATTCACGGTCAGGAACCACCCCCTCACTTCTCCCGGTCCCCCGGACATCAACCATGGCGACCACATACCCCCGCTTCGCAAAATACATCCCGACATAGTAATCCTCGAGGTACGAGACATCATCCATACGATATGGGTCCATCTCAAACAGGACCGGGAACGTCTCACCTTCATCCAGAGGAACCGGTTTAAAATACAGAACAGCGAGCAGAGTTCCATCAGACATCGGGAGTGTGTCTTTTTCAATGGTCACATCATATTCCGGGGAGGATATATGAGAGGTATCCGGAAGCGTCATCTCTTCGTCCCCGATTGCTGAAGGACAGGTCAATACCAGGATAATAATCGGTAGAAGGAGCCGAAGACAACTTCGGAGAGATCCAAACAAAGCCATATCAGGGAAAAGGTTCCATGGGAGCATAAAGGTAATGAAACTGGCGTAGGCCCTCTCGGGAGGGTGTGACTATCCACACCTCCGGTCCAAAAGGTTTGTGGATGAGCCAAACAGGTGTACAAACCTATGCAATCACATACATTCAAATACACCCTTCAATCAACACTATACACAGAACATTCCCATGCCACCCAGGAAAAATCCTGAATCAACAGCCAGATATACCGAAGCGAAAAAGGCACCATACCTTCTGGAACTTGCAAAGGAACGTGAATTCAGGAAAAGTTTTGAACTTGAGAAGGGTAAGTTTCTCAGGACTGACGCGGTTGCAGAGATCCTGGACATCGAACCTGAAGTCATCCGGGATCTCATCAGAAAAGGGGAACTCTACGCGATAAAAATCGGGAAATCATACCGGGTAACTGAAGCAGATCTCCAGGAGTTTCTTTTCCAGCGATATACCCGGAGAAGAAGTGGAGATCAGAAGAGAGAGGATGAATAGGGCTTATTCCCTGTCAGACCAGAACCGTTCCCGCTCCTCCTGTTCCTTCTTTTTTCGCTTCCTTTTTTGCTCCTCTTCCTCATTCAGATGTAAACCAAGTGACTGATGGAGCCAGTATCCAAATATATCCATGGATATCACCAATACCCATCCATGTACCCGACGGGTGTTTCCAGGGGCCTCCCTGGTGTTCTGCGTTCTGCTGGCATCTCCTCTTCCTCTGCAGGAAATGCCCGTTTCCCAAACCGTACGATGATCTGATCATACTCTTCATGGGCACCATCGTCATCCAGGGCAGCAAGAGCATCACAGAGATTTCTCCGTGCGATGACCTCCCCCGGCTGACACCTGACCGCCTGCCTGAAATCTGACACGGCTCCTTCGATATCATGCAGACCTATTCTTGACAGGCCACGGTTATTCCAGGCTCCCCATTCATCAGGCATAAGGACAACGGCCTGATTGCCATGTGTAACTGCCTCTTCATGTCGTCCCAGGTTGGATAAACACCAGCAGAGTGCTGAATGTGCAACACCGGATGAGGGATTCAATTCAAGGGCCCTGTCAAGAATCGTTTCTGCTTCAGTAAACCGGTGGAGATTATCAAGAACCAGGCCCTTCTCGGCAAGCAGTTCAGCATTGTCAGGATCGCTTTGAAGAAGCGTATCATACACCTCTATCGCCTGTTCATACCACTCATCATTCTCCTCAAGGTCGCCAAGCATGTGGTACGCATCGGCCTTGTACCGGGAGACAATAGGAGAATCAGACACCATATCGGTAAGTGTCGTACAGGCTTTTGCTGCGAGCCTGACCACACCATACCGTTTCAGACTGACCGCCCGTTCATGGAGCAGTGCTGCATACCTCTCCGGAGTACTGCTTATCGTTTTCAGCTCCTCAAGCGGACCCTGCATCCGGAGTATCTTCAGCCCTTCCTCCAGCAGTTCCTGTGCTTCTCCGTCGTATCCATACCGGCCGGCAGTAAGAGAGAGCTGGTGAAGTCCCTCCCCATACTGTTCCAGTTCAAATAAAACTCTGGCAAAGGCAGTCCGCAGGGACGAATCATCCGGATCCTCCCGTATCTCATCAGCAAGCATCCTGACCGCCTGCCGGTATTCTCCGATATATGCCCGAAGCTCTCCTTTCTCTGCCTGGAAGAACCGGGCAGCATACTCCGATACCGATTCACTCTCCTGATCATTTCCGGAGAGAATACGGGCTGCCGTGTGCAGATACCTGACTTCTGCCGTGTTTGGAAGGGATTCCTTGCATTCAGTGAAGAGAATCGCAGCTTCTTGTGGTTCTGTAGCAAGGATTAATAACCGGGCATACATCAGGAGGCTTTTCTTCGACGACCCGCATATACGGAAGCTCTCCCGCATTGCATACAGGGCGGTATGAAAACTCCCCTCCAGCAGACATGCCAGGGCACACAGAGAATAATCCATCGGACGGTCAGGATTCATCTGCATGATCCGGACAGCAGTAAGAGCTGCATCGCGATATTCACCTGACCTGATAAGGCAGCTTGTAAACACCTCAAGCAGAGTGCAGTCTGATGACAACGCATCCTTTCGTGAACTCAGTTCAAAATATGCATCACGGTATCGTTCCTGTTCAAGGAGCGTCCTGACATACATATTCAGTGCCGGTCTGGAATCAGGATTCTTTGTGAGAACATCCCGTGTGATTCCCTCAGCATCATGCAGACACCCGACAGACCTGAGTGCAATGGCACGGATAAGACAGAAATCCGGCTCTTCAGAATCTGCATACCGTTCGGATATAAGAACGGCATCCGTTCCCCGGTTCGCCATAATGTAACACAAGGTGAGAAAGACCTGATACTCCGTAAATCCGCTTGTATCAGCGAGGACCTCAAAGGGAGGGATCGCAGCATCCATGCCATCGGTCAGGAATAATTCAAGGGCCAGTGATTCCGGAGTCTCTTTTAACGGGGCCTTGAAATAGCCGGCAGACCTCATGTGAAGCAGGGAGAACATCATATTCGTCCGGTCCCTTGCTGCTGCAGTTATCAGATCCCTGATGGCTTCCCGTATTTTTCCGGATGAATACCGGGCTGATGCTTTCAGATATATCGCTTTCCAGGCATCGCCCCCCTTCTCATCCGACTCCGCCAGTCTGATCACATCATCATACCGGCCGGTGAAGTAGAGAGATGAGAGACAGGGAATGGAGAGATCCGCATCGTCCGGAGATATTTTTTGTGCAGATTCCAGAAAACTTGCGGCTTCTTCATATCTGCCTGATTTCAGGAGCTCTTCAGCCCTGAACAGGGGAGCGGCCAGATGGTGTGCCGGGGCATAAAAGCCATAGATATCCTGCCTGATCTCTGAAGCTTCATCATCCCTTCCACATTCGGTCAGGAGAGAAGCGAGGTCGGCTTTTGCCTGCATATCCTGGGGGTGCTCTTCGCATGAAGTCCGAAGAAAGGCCTCTGCTGCACTCATATCTCCGGATTTCCATGCAACTATCCCTTTTACATAGGAAACCAGCGGCTGACTGGCACTCTCATCCCCAATGGCTGACATAATCTCACCTGCAGCAGTCTCCTCCCCCTTATGAATAAGAGCCAGGGCTTTGAGTGCGAGAATTGTTGCCATAAATCCTGAGGCATCAGGAGTGTCACCCAGCTGGGATTGTATTCCATCACAATAATCTATGGCAAGATCAGGGTTTCCGGTGAATATATGACAGATACTGATGAAGAGTTTTCGAATTCCGGCAAGACCGTTTGACATGAGTTCATAGTGGTGAAGAACTGACAGGGCACTATGATAGTATCCCTGGAGCATAAGGTTCCTGCCCAGTTCGTCCCGGAACTTCTCTTCAAAGGGATTTTCACGGTAGATCTGGTAGAGTAACCCTAAGCCCTCATCCGGACGTTTCAGGTATGAAAGGACGATGGATTTCAGGAAGATGAGGTACAGATTATCCTTCCAGACAGACAGCCCCTTGTCAACCTGAATAAGGGCCTGGTCATATGCCTCCGCATCAAGGAGAGCAGTAATCCGGGTGATCAGAAAATCAAACCAACTGCGTCCTTCCTGTTCAGGTATATCTTCCATCTTCCTTCCTCCGTGTGTTATATAGGTCAACGTTAAAAATTATATATATTCGCATACAAAATTATGCAAAAATATACATACAGATACACATACCCATGATTTTGATGTCATCGCCCGGAAGAACCGGGTAAGATTGTCATACAACCGGGTGCTGTGTATGTATCTCATTCTACAATGCATCAGAGAGATATAGAGATTCCCTATAAAAATTGAGATGTTTTATAGTGAAATTCTCCCGCTGAAATAGCAGGATCCCCCGCCGGGATCAGTCTTGGGGGACATACATCAGTTCCTCTCCTTCCTTTCGTAATTCGCCGCGATCCATGAGAAGAGAAATTCCCTGCCCTATCCTGGTTTCGAGTGCAGGAATCATCCGTTTTATTCCGAACAGGGAACCAATCTCCCGGTTCAGGACGTGTATGCTCAGAGATCCCTTCTGTTTCATCAGATGGATGATCGCGTTGGAATACTCATGGATTGAGATCTCATCCACCTTCCGCTGCCAGGGATCTCCTGCCGGATGGGAACGGAAGGTCACATACTCCAGAAATGCCTGATTATCAGACCAGAAAAAGACCTGGTCCCCTTCGATCTCCTGGTGAAAGGGAAGCGAAAGGAGAACTGATTCGATTTTATTCTTAACCGGGGCGGTTTTCCGGGTGATCTGCCAGTGGGGGAGAAGTCGTGCAATGCAGCGGTCGCGGGTAATCGGGCCTTCAACCGCCACAATCGTCTGCAAAAGCCGGATGATATCGTTGTCATGGGCCCCGCTCAGAAGATCCTCCTTCGTTCCCATGACCTCATATCCCATATAGGCGACATAGCAGATCTCGGGAAATTTCACCGGGACTGGTGCGACCTCGTGTGGATCTGGTGAGGCTTTGACCGGTTCTTCTTCGGATTCCGGACATTCTTCATCGCCAGTGAACTCACATTTCGTATTATCCTCCAGGTGAGCATCATCCTCTTCATCCTGATCGCCCACTTCACATCTCTCCTCATGCTCGTCACCCTCATTCGGACAGTAGAGCATCGTCTCCGGTGCATACTCACGTCTGATCTCTTCTATTTTGTGAATAATACGATTCAGCTCAACGTCCTGCTCATCCCACCAGTCAGTTGACCATATCCGGTGAATGTTCCAGCCAAGGGTGTGCAGGACAAAGAAGGTAAGGACATCACGGTCACGGGCTGATTTTGCATTCTGGTACCAGGGTCCGTCACATACAATACCAAGAATATACCGTCCCGGAAGGTCCGGGTCCAGTACTGCAATATCTATCCGGTATCCTCCGCATCCGACATTGATATGGACCTCATATCCCTGATCCCGAAGAGATTTGGCAACCTCCGACTCAAAAGGCCGGATATCCGTCTCCATGTCCCGGATGCAGGTCTCAGATATTGCTTTCGGCCCTTTTTCGGCGAATTCAAGGAATGATTTGAGGAGAAAAACTCCCATCCGCCTGGTCCGTGACAGGTCAATATGTTCAGGAGTCATCGAGGAGAAGACTTTGATCTCTTTTCTTGCCCGGGTTATTGCAACATTCAGGCGCCGTTCTCCTCCGTCACGGTTCAGTGGCCCGAAGTTAAGAGAAACCCTGCCTGACTTATCCGGACCATACCCGACAGAGAAGAGAATGACATCCCGTTCATCACCCTGGACATTCTCAAGGTTTTTGATAAAGACCGATTCAGAACTATCATCGCTGAAATACGGTTCAATATCAGGCCTCATCCGCCGTTCCTTCTCCAGAAGGGTTCGGATAAGATCCTGTTGCCGTTCGTTAAACGTGATTACTCCGATTGAGTCAGATGAGGTGGCAGGATCACGTAGCCGTCTGACTATCTCGCTGACCACTGCTTCGGCTTCTGCCCGGTTTGTCCGGGTATTTCCTGAGTCAAAGATCCCATCAATGTGGACAAGGGAGATGGCAGGGCTGGTATGGGGCGATGGAAACGTCAAAAGACGATTCCGGTAAAAATGGTAGTTGCTAAAGGCGATAAGGCTCTCATGCCTGCTCCGGTAATGCCATGCAAGGTGCATCTGCGGGATATCTGATGCAATGCACTCATCCAGAATACTCTCCAGATCAATTGCGGTTGTCCCGAACTCATCACCATCATCCCCATTCATCCGTTGAAAGAGGCTTGTGGGAGGGAGCTGTTTCGGGTCGCCAACAATAATGGCTGAATTACCCCGTGCAATCACCCCAATCGCATCAGATACCGGGATCTGTGACGCTTCATCAAAGATGACCAGGTCAAACCGGTGGATATCCGGGTCCAGGTACTGGGCAACCGAGATCGGACTCATGAGCATACAGGGCTTTAATCTGGGCAGGATAGTGGGAATACTCTTAAAGAGGGTCCTGACCGGCATGTTCCGCCGCTGCAGATGAATCTGGTGACGAAGCACCCCAAGTTCCTCCTTTTCTGCATCGTTTGTGCCCCGGGGAATCCGTGCAGAAAGGCGGGCCTCTATCTCCTTTCGGGTCAGATCTGCAAAATTCGCATCAATTTCCCTGAACTTCCCGATAGAATCTTCAAATCTCGGGCGATAAAACTCCTTGAGCACCGGGTCATGTTCCCGAAGGCCGTCTACCCAGTTCTGGTAATAACTCCGGAGCAGCAGATCCTCAATCTGTGAATGGGCAAGCGTGGCGTCCTCATACCGCCTGATAACCGGTGAATACCCGTTCGCATCCGCGACCTTTTTGATCCGGTTCCACTGACACCAGCTCTTCAGTTGTGAGGTCTCCCTCTCCCATCGCTGAACCGTTGCTGTCTGGGCATTGAGAAGATCGATGGCTGTTTGCTGCGGCCATAGTATCCCAGGATCATACTGCAGGAGATCGGCAAGAGATGATCCTTCGCTGACATATTGGGTCAATATATCCTCATAATCAGAGAATTGCGGTCGAATTGGCCCTGCATCTGATTCATCCTGCAACAGGATCGTGAGATGACTCCAGCAGGTAACAAGCCGGGTATATGCATCCTCATCCGCAGCGATTCCGGATGCAGCAGCCGAAACCCCCTCTGCCGACCGGAGGACCTTCTCACAGATATCCCAGTCCTGATCCTCATAATTCCAGTACCGGCCAAAGACCTGGGCAGCACGGTCAGAAAAACCTTGAATTCTCTTATCCAGTTCCTGAATCCGGTGGATTTTGGGGATGTCCTGAATTAATCCATCAACCGGAGGAATGGCCGTGAGACAATATGGCTGAATATCAGACTGGATCTCCCGAACCAGCGCTTTCCGCCGCAGGAACCAGGCTGACTTCATACTCTCTATCTTTCCTGAAAGAGAAGAACAGTCCAGCCGGATGATGTTCGGATGGTATCGTCCTGCCAGATCAGACCAGATGGAATTCCGCTCCTTTCCGGCCAGGATAAACCCGTTTATCTCATCCCGAGTCTGCGGATTTCGGAGAGCAATGAGCAGATCAGCAGGGAGACCACATCCAACCGTGCTGAGAAGCCGGTATATCGGGATAATCTCATGGAGAAATGAGGGATGTGAGGCCGGATCTATTCCGAGAATATCACACCGGGAGGGAAAAAGGTGGGAGAGCGTGTCAATGTGTGCCCTGAATTTTTTCAGTCCCGTCTCCACTGCCGTCTTCCATTTGACACTCCATTCGGTGCAGTGTACCCCTGCCCAGACATTATCCCTTGGATGCACAATCTGACCGGTGACAATCTGGGTATCATGAATGAATGCCTGGATATCACGAAGAGTCTCCCTGGTGCAATCTGATGCATCCGGCCATGAAAGGGGGATATGCTCATCGTCCCGAAGGCGGATGAGACGCTCAAGTCCCTGGTAAAAACTCTCCCCGGTATT
>CAZEWE010000085.1:0-10835 GCA_964515765.1 uncultured Methanospirillum sp.
ATTAGTATCTCCACGATCATCGATGTTGTCGGATTCGTATCTGACAAGTCCTACATGTCCTGGACGATCGATGATTCAGAGACACCGGTTACGACGAAACAACTGAACAGTGGGACCGGGACTACTCCGATTGCCCTGACTGCTGAGCAGGTGCGGGCACTTGCAGCTGCAAAGTCATCCATTTCAGGGCTGACTTACTCGGTCGGAGCAGGAAATCAGCTCTATTCACTCACCGTCCCCGATTATCTGCTGAGTGATCTGGCATTGCCAAATATCGCCCCGACCGATCCCTGGTGGGGGAAGACCTGGCAGTCAATTCTGAATACGCTTGACTCGTCGTCGTATTCACAGACCCAGGATACAGAATATGGCAGTATCCATGACAGCAGACTTAATCCGGGTGAATCGATTGCCATTGTGACATTCTCAGACAGCATCATGACCAACGGCGGTCATCTCATGCTGAACAAGGATATCGGCTTTGACTCACAGAATAAGGGGAAGGGCCTCTCGAACCTGGAAGTTGAGAAGGTACTTACCTATGAGAGCATTGACGGTTCGTTCCTTGTCGGAAGTGAGGAATGGAGTCTTGATGTTGCCGGTAACTATGCAAATACTGATGATTCTATCAGGTGTGTATTTGCATCGGCACAGGAGAGTGTTATTCCGGCATTCTGTAATGTGGTGAAGGCAAAGAGCGAACTTATCAACTTCAACAGCGGGCAGGTCTCGACAAAAGGAAGCCTCCGTGCTGTTGCAGCGACAAGTGATGTTCCGGCTGGTCTCTTCTATCAGATTGCAGTCACTCCGATTCCGGGTTCAGGCTCCGGATTTGCAGAGGGAACCGTGAAGACAGAGTTCGCCGGTTCCATCATGGAAGCCCGTGGAAAGTCTGACTCTCCATCTGCAACAAACCAGTGGTCTGACAAGACCTCGGTATCCGGTGGTATCAAGAACTTCCAAAAGACGTTCGGGTACGAATCTGGTGTTACTATCTAATCCTGAAACTTCAGGATTTGCTTTTTTTGGATGAACCTGTCTGCCAGGGTATTCTCCTTCGAATAATCTATAATCTCATAACGCAAAACTCCCCATGGTTTATATGTCTAGGGGTTATGTGTGTGTCTTTTTGTTGATACTTTGTATCATGGCAACAGGAGGATATGCGGAAGAACAACAGGTGCCGTTTGTTTCGGCTCCTTCTCTCTCGATTACGTCAGCGTCCGGGACTACTGATCAGGCACCCGTGCCAACAGATGAAGTGAACCCGGTAGCGGGAAATCCGGTAATTCAGGCGACAAATAAGATTGTTCAGGGAGATACCGTATTTATTGGTGAAGGATCTCTGGATGTTACAAGCGCGCTGAATACCGCCGGGTATATTGCCTGGTGGCAGAGCGGAAATCTCAATCCAACCGCACCTGATGCGGTGCTTCCCGTATCAGATCCTCAGAATTTCTGCTTTGATCCAGCTTCTTTTGTTCAGAAAACCGGCGACTGGTACCAGTGGGTAGATGATCAGAAAGGAGAACTGGCCTTCAGGGTTACTGATCCGTCTTTGTACCTGGAAATCCGGGATGTCTCAACCGATACTGACGTCACCGGGAAAAGCATCCCAATGGGAGATCTTGGAACATTCATTATTGAGTCCAATCTGAACTCCATTGTAAACAGGACCGGCTATCGTCCTGAAGACAGTAGTATAAAGATCACTGTATCCAGCCCGTCTGGTGATCCCCTTACCTATCTGGTCGGATTAAACGGAGCGGAGCATCCGCTTACAAAGCTACAGGTTGATCTTGCCAGATGGTACTGGATTGGTCAGGGGTCAGACCACTCTGTTCCATCTCTTGATGACGGGTGGAATACCTCCGTTGCCTACCTGAATGGAACAAGAATCTATCAGCCAGGAGTCTATACTGTCCGTGCTGAATGTAATGTCAACGGGATGAAAAATAGGTACAAGGCTCCAGACGGGTCTGACTATGTGAATAAAACAGTCTCGATGACCCACACGGTAAACCTTGTCGATGATGCGGTTGATATCCGTGCAAGTCCGGAGCTGGTTGTGCCTGGTGAGTCTTTTGCGACGATCATCACCGGACTACCTCATAATGAGTATTATCTCTGGATGAAAGGGACCGGAACCATGACCGGACAGCCCGGAGACCAGCCCCCGGTTATTGCACTCACGCAGGATGGTGTATTGCATGATGCACCTCCAGGGCCCTATCTCATCGGTGACTATGCCTTTTCTGATGGAGCTGGGAAGACCATCCGGAATGATGTGCCACACGATTCCACATGGAACGGGACTCAGTTCTATGGTATGGTCAAGCTTGACGGAGCCGGAACCAGAACGGTCTACTGGAATACGAGTGCAGCAACGAAACCCGGATCCTATACTCCGGCGGTTGAAAAAAGAACCCTGTCCGGGTATGTCAGTGATACCTGTATGCTCTCCGTAGATACTGAAAAACAGGTCTCAATTCAGGTTGCCGGGTCCGGACCATTTCCGAAGGGTTCCCAGGTGTCATTATCCGGTCTGAATAAAATCACCGACAATACGTATCTTTTCCTGACCGGCCCGGGTATTCCGGCTGCAGGGGGGATGCTTGCATCACCACTCTCTCCGGTTCTCTCAGATGTTCCCTCGTCATTTGATTCGGCTGCTGTATCAGACGTAGATGCCTGGGCATATTCCTGGACCGTGCCGCAGACAATTCCGGCAGATGGGACTTATACGCTGTATGCAGTCAGTCATCCGAAGAACCTGACTGATATCGCAGGGGCTGCCCATGACTCTGCCGGGGTGCAGATTACGTCAGGGGATACCAGTTCATTGAATCTGTCATCCGGATGGAATTTTATCTCAACTCCGAAGACGCTTTCACCCGGCCATAATACGATGGCAATCTTCTCCGGGATCAACTCATCAGGACATTCCATCTTTACCTATGATGGCAGCACGTCCTCATGGGTTACCATGAAATCAGAAGACCCATTCGCACCGTTATCCGGGTTCTGGCTCTACTCAGTCCAACCAACGGCTATCCCACTGGTATCCGGTAATGCAACCATCGTTCCCCGGACTTTGGTGAAGGGATGGAACAGCATCGGGATAACCTCTCCGGACAGAATTGCCGCCACAGTCCTGCAGCCACTCGGTCAGGCCTGGTCATATCTTATCGGGTATGATGCACAGGTCCAGCAGTATAAAAACCCGCTGGTGTCAGGAGATCCGGCAGTCAACACCACAATGGTGCAGACAAAAGAGGGATACTGGATATATGTAAAAGAGAACCTGACCTTCTCCGGATAAAAGGGAGAGGGATTACCGGTTTAATTTTATTTTATTTCCTTTCAGTCTGATAATCTCTAATTTTTTCAGATCTTCAACGACCTGCTTTACATACTCTGGAGAGATATCAAAAATCATTACTGTTCTCGTTCCCTCGATTCTCTTCTCCTGCATCTCCTGAACAGCCCTGATAAGTTCCTCTACCGTCTCGGTCTTTGTCATGCGTAAGATCTGGATGATATGCTCAACAATCTCCTGTTTCACATAAATGGCCTGAAGAGCGATTGCAATACTCTCATCTGATATATCACTGTTTTCCAGCTCCTCATGAAGTTGTTCCACCTCTATTTTGAATATAAATTCCGGACCTGTATGCACTTTATAGTCTAAATCTGCATTCATTACATGAACGAGTGTGATATTGAATGATTCCAGTTCATCTTCGTTTGGTATGATTCCTGCAGTTGGCTGAAATGTGTAGAAAAGCTCCTCTGCAGGGGCAATCTTCCGAAGAACCATCTTTCTATCTGCAAGGGAGATGAGATCATTGTCCAGGAGCACTTTATTCTTCACAATTGCAGCAATCGTTGGATTGATATCTTGATCCGTCCCGTTTTCCAGGTCCGCATCGCGTTCAAACACAACATCCCCTTCCTTCTTTCCTTCAAGGGTCTGGACAGCATTGTCCCGGTCTGTGGTCAGGATGGTGAGGATTTTTTCGATTTCTTCAAGATCCTCCTTTATGTCCTCACTTACATCGGTTTCATACTGGTCATCCGGGTTGTCCGCATTCTCCTCCTGAATCGAGTCCTTCTCTTCTTCCAGGTCCTTGGTTAACTCTTCCCTGCAATGAACAAGATAGGAGTGAATATTGTCATATGTTCCTTTCACCCGGATGGAAAATTGTGAAAATGTAACTGGTTCGATTCTTGCTGAAATGTCACTTTTCCGTAAAAATTTCGTAAGTCTTTCGGCTTCTGCAAGGTCTTCGCATCCAAAAGTATGACCTAATACCATACCTCATGGATCTGCTACCTGAGGTTATAAGCAGATGTATTACGGTTATGTTTCTGTTCATATTCGGACCATGGGTTCTTTCAAAGTGGACAGGTTCAAGGTCTCTGCTGTCTAACTCTGTTCCTCATGTATAGTCAGACCGTAAAATCGGTCCTTCTGCTCATATCATCCCTCGCTTCATTTCTCGTTCCCTATACCGTATCTTCATTAAACGTTGCGCTGCCAGCTATTGGTTCATCATTTGGCCTCGATGCGGTTACCCTTGGATGGGTCACAACCGCGTATCTCCTCGTTGCTGCAGTCTGCATGCTCCCGTTTGGGAAACTCGCTGATATATATGGAAGAAAGCGGATTTTCATCATAGGAAATATTCTCTTTGCGCTCGGTTCACTTCTTGCAGCGGTATCATGGTCAGGATCGGTAATAATCATCGCACGGATGATCCAGGGTCTTGGAGGAGCAATGGTCTTCTCTACTTCCATGGCTATTGTAACCGTTGTTTTCCCTCCTGGTGAACGGGGACGGGCGATTGGCATCATTACCGCAACGGTATACGCCGGCCTCTCCCTAGGTCCGGTATTGGGGGGATTTCTGACTCAGCTGTATGGATGGCCGTCAATATTTCTCGTAAATGTTCCCCTTGCTCTGCTTGTGGTCGGACTGACCATTCTGTACCTGCATGATGAATGGAAGGAGCTGGAAAAAGCCGGGTTTGACTATGGAGGCGCTATCCTGTATGGATGCATGCTCATGGGTGTTATGTATGGTCTTACGGTTCTTCCTTCACCGGCAGGCATTCTCTGGATTGGGATTGGGCTCGCAGGAGGGTATCTCTTTTTCAGGTGGGAACAAAAGCAGGAGCGGCCACTTATCCGGCTGTCAACCTTCAGGACAAACCGGATCTTTCTCTGTTCCAATCTGGCGGCCATGATCAATTATGCGGTTGTGTTTGCCGTCGGATTCCTCGTAAGCCTGTCACTTCAATATAACCGGGGCTTTGATCCAGCGACAACCGGTATGATCCTGCTGGCCCAGCCGCTGGTTCAGACGGTGGTATCCCCCCTTGCCGGAAAAGCTTCTGATTCAATGGAACCTGCCATCATCGCCACCTTTGGGATGATTGCCACGACCATCGGACTTGGAGTGCTCCTGATTGTGCTGCCATCCTGCTCAGTTCCCTGTATCCTTGCAGGTCTTGTCATACTTGGCCTTGGGTACGGGCTCTTCTCTTCACCCAATACGAATGCGATCATGAGCTCTGTCCAGGCGAATGACCTTGGAATGGCCTCAGGGATGGTTGCGACCATGCGGGCAGTCGGCCAGCTTATCAGCCTTGCAACTGCGATGATGGTCTTTTCTGTGGTGATCGGAACCGTGGAGATCACCCCGGATGTCTACCTTCAGCTGGAACGTAGTATCTCGATAATTCTCCTGGTATTCATAGGGCTTGGAATACTGGGGATATTCACGTCATATGTACGGGGAACGGTCAGAAAAGAGGATTCTGAAGAGTAAGATAAAAGGGCAGGATCTTACAGTGTCCATTCATGCCCGTGTTTTTTCAGATATTCCCGCCGTTCCTTATAGTCAGGCATCATTCTCTCAACGGTATTCCAAAACCGTGGGGAATGGTCAGGGTGAATTTTATGGGCCAGTTCATGAAGAACTACATATTCGATGATTCTGGCAGGAGCCATGCACAGCCGGAGGTTTAAGATGATACTCTTTGATGTGCATGCACCCCACTTTGTCTTCTGATCCCGGGTTTTAATCTGGGGGATTGGCACCTTGAGCAGGGCGGCATATTGCGTGAAATAGGGTATTGAGAACCGGTAGAGTTGTTCTGCAAAATATGCCGATACGACCTGTTTTACCGCCATCTTTACGTTATAGTCAGTAAAATCTGACGGGACGGTAATCATGAGTTCCTGCTGCTGCCCTTCACAGGATAATTCAGTCCCCCGCCTTATCCTGATGGTTATCGATTCACCAAGAAAGGGGAAGACCTCTCCGTCCTCATAGGTCCGTTTCGGGGGAAGGGGCCGTGCACTGGTGATGGTATGAGAATACACCCACTCTGCATTCTGGATCATGAATCCAGTGATTTGATTAACCGGTATGTGAGGAGGGGATACAACACAGACTTCCCGCTCCCGGTTTACTTTTATCGTGGTTCGTTTCGCCCGGGGATTTCGTTTTATTGTATAGGGTATGATATGCCCCTCATAGGTGATCTGTCCGGCATCCCCGTCTTGTGCAATCGGTGTTGTTTTATGAGAGAGGGTATCTGATGATGGCTCCGGGGGGTGAACTCCAATTTTCGGTGCAATCCATGATTTTCTGCTCTCCACAAATGCAGTTATTTTGTTTGTCGGGGTGTCATAGGGTGCAGAGACTTCAACAGTCCCGTTTCCATGAATCTTCAGGGTGATCCGTTTGTTCCGGGTGCTCCGGGAGATGTGGTACGGGATTATTTTCTCATGTATTCTCACCGTATGCTCTTCTGTGGCAGGGGGACACTCCGGACGGGTACAGAAATATTCCCGGTATAACCACTCCTGCTCATCCGTGAGAAACCTGTTTATGTCTGCTTCTGATGCTGTCCCCGGATTTTCAACCTCAACCCTCCCATCCGGATATACTGACAGATAGAGGGTTTTTCTCCGTGGATTCAGGATAACGGTATAGGGAATATCAAGCCCCCTGATATGGATTGTCCCACCGGTTAAAGACCCGGTATTTTTTTTCGTGACGGTGGTTTCATTTCTATCCTGTGCTGTGAGATAACTCCTGATATGCCACTGTAGTTCTTCTTTGGATAAGCCATATGGTGCCTGAACGATAATCCGGGTGTCCGAAACCGGATTAATGGCGATCACTTTCTGGTCTTTCCGATACGATACCAGTACCTGAATGGATGTTCCATTCATCTGAATGTCTATCTTGTCTATTACGATATCAGGATCAAATGTGCTCTGCATAACGGGTGCCAGTGTTTTTGCTCATATGTGTTCGGGGTCGGATGAAATAATCATGGTTAATTTTATGCGGATTGGGTATGTGCATGTGAGCGCATGTCCAGTGGAAGGAAGGGGGTTTAGATGCGACAATATCTGCTCTCACTCGCCGATATTTCCTCTCATTTATTATGCGTGCGATTTATCGGGGAGATAACGATCGAACCTCATGGGAGGATGTCAGACGGAGGGTTACGGTGAGTGGGGGGTACATGCAAACCTCATCAATCATGAATGAACCCTTCAGGATCACGAAACCCAGGTTACCTCCGGCTCATCTCCGGAATTATCACCGCTCTTTTGTAACTCTTCATGGGGATATCCGATAGCAACGCCGGTGACGGCATATTTTCCCGCTGGCAGATGGATGAGGGAGAAAAACTCTGATCTTCTGGAAAGGTATGAGATGCCGGGTATCAGGTGAACCCCAAGGCCAAGGGATGAAGCAGAGAGCCAGAGGTGTGAGACTGCAAATGCCAGGGACTCCTGTTCAACCGGTGGAAATCTCCGTTCTTCTGTGATAATAATGATACACGGTGCTGACCTGAAGGTGGATATACCTGTTGTCTCGAAATTTTTTAGCAGCTGGATGTAATTTCCCGGTCCTTCCGGGGTATATGCACGCCATCCGAAAAAGGAGATGAGTTCGTCACGGGTGGTTTCGATTGCCCTTTTTAGAATCTCTTCCAGATTTTCACACGCTGGAGTTCCGGTTTTGAAAACAAAGAACTTACGGAGGTTATGAGACACTGGTTCAGGATACGGGTACGGGGCCTTTGACCCGGCATGGATCACGTGTAATAGTGCCTCATCTGATGGAGCCCTGGCTGAAAAAACATATACCGGTTGACAGAGGAAATGGGATGTTTCACTGGCATTCATGTCTACGTTATCTTATTGTATCAATATGAGTGCTTTTTTCTGTCTCATAGAAAATGATAGTTCATTCTGGCAATTTATTTTTTAGGATATTTATATATGGCCTTCAGATCATGATCACATCATAGATATATCATGGCAGGGATGGATGGCAGTATTATAGAACAACTTTGTCCAAAGATGCTGGATGAAGTTCCGGTCGCAGTTCTCCTTATTGAAAATGGGATCTTTGTATACTGTAATAAGGCTGCAGTTGATATTTTTCATGCAAACCGAACTGAACAGATTGTGGGAAAGCCCCCTGGAATTTTGTCTCCTGAATTACAGCCAGACGGGCAGTCATCACAAGAGAAAGCGGTTTCTGTAATTACTGATGCAATCGGTGGGAAACCACAGCGGTTTGAATGGGTGCATACCCGGATGGATGGGACTCCATTTAATGCTGAAGTTCGCCTGGTGAAAGTGGACATTATGGGGCGGACTTTTTTACAAACCAATATTATGGATATTGAGCATCGGAAACGTCAGATGGATGACCTCTATCATATCCTTGATGGAGCGACTGCGGCGATCCTTCTTATCCAGGAAGGGAAATTCACCTATTGCAATAAGGCAGCTCTTGAGGTGTTTGGAGCAGGAAAGAGGGATGATATTATCGGGATGGCTCCAGGTTCTTTTTCTCCTCAATACCAGCCAGACGGGAGCCCCTCTGATCAAAAATCCATGACCTATATCATGGAAGCGATGAAAGGGAAGATGCAGCGGTTTGAATGGGTGCATAAACGACTGGATGGTTCTCTTTATGATGCTGATGTCGGGCTCAATCGTGTTGAGATGGACGGGAAGACCTATCTTCAGACGACCATCTTTGATATATCCTCACAAAAGCGGCAGATAATGCAGATGGAGCATTTATCATCATTTTTGAAACTGGAGGTTAACCGTCTTGGGAAAAACCTCTCTCTTCTCTCTGCCGGATCATTTGATCTGGATTATGCCGTATCAGAGCCGGATGAATTTACCCAGGATGCACACGATCTCTTTGAACAGATAAATACCAGCCTGAAACAGGCCATAGATTCTATCAGGTTCATGGTTGAAGATGCCACGTTTCTCTCTCAGTCAGCCCTGCAGGGAAAACTGGATGCCCGGGCGGATATCTCCCGGCATAAAGGGGAATTCAGGCAGATTGTTGAGGGAATGAACAAGGTTCTGGACTCGGTTATGACACCGGTCAGGGAGGCGTACCGGGTTTCAGATGAGTATGCCAGGTATAATTTCCATGTTCAGTTTGACCCCTCAATCTCTGTCATGGGTGAGTTCCTTCGGTTTAAAGAGGCCCTGAACACGATTGGAAGTTCTATCTCGGATGCCATGCTTCACCTGAAGGGTGAGATAAAATCCCTGTCAGAGAATGCGTCAAATGCCCGTTCAGGAGTTGAGGATGTCAACAGGGGAGCGAAGGAGATTGCGAAAAATGCAGAAGAAACCTCATTGAATGCAGATAAGGCTCTTGAGGGGATTGATCAGGTGCTACAGGGGATGTCAGATCTGACTACCATGGTAACTGATATTGCTGCAGGCACTGATGAGGCTTCACGTCTTTCAGGAGAGACAAACACCCTTGCCCGGAAAGGGATTGAATCTGCAGGTGATGCAGAGCATGGGATGGAGAGTATCACCAAATCGTCCCATGAAGTTGATGTGATAGTAAAAGAGATCCAGAATCAGATGGGCCAGATCAGAAAGATTGTAAGTATTATCACCGATATTGCAAATCAGACCAACCTCCTTGCACTCAATGCAGCAATCGAAGCTGCACGGGCTGGTGAAGCGGGGAGAGGATTTGCAGTTGTCGCTGCTGAAGTGAAGGCACTGGCCCAGGAGTCACGATCATCAGCAGAGTCAATATCTGATATGATTCAGGCACTTGAGTCAAAGTCAGAACAGGCGGTTCAGGCAATAAATATGTCTGAAAAAGCGGTTATAGACGGGAACAAGGCTCTGGTAATCACCCTTGATGTATTCAGGGATCTGTCAACCGCGGTTGGCACCATCTCTGATAAAATGGCCTTCGTTGCCAGATCAATCGAGTCGCAGGCTGCCTCGTTTGAAGAGATTACCGCAAGTGCACAGGAGATGAGTGTCATGGTGAAAAAGACTGCAGATGATGCAACACAGTCATCCGCCACAAGCGAAGAGGCTCTCGCAGTTGTTTCGCAGATTAACTCAGTTATTGATGCGATTAATGGAGCGGTTCATTCGATGAATGATGAGATGAAAAAATTTTCTTTAAAGGAATAATCCATTTCTTTTTTTGAATTACTGGTACCGGAGAAGCCGTGAAAGATACACTTTTGCCCAGATAATTGCAAGCGTGCCTCCGAGTATGTCTCCGGCAACAATACCCCACCAGATTCCGTGCTCTCCATATCCCAGCACAATTCCGAACAGGTACGCAAATACTGCGATAAAGAGGAGGTTTCTGAATACATTCAGGGTGAGTGAGGTCATTCCTTTTCCGACTCCCTGAAAGAGAGACCCTGACATGATACCCGGTGGGACAAAGGGGTAAAAGAAACACATCGTTGCAAGGAACGCTGCAATGGATGGAGCAAGAT
>CAZEWE010000086.1:0-7712 GCA_964515765.1 uncultured Methanospirillum sp.
GACATTGCCCATACGTTTGAAGGTAAAGGGTAATGTAGATGATGGAATGTCAGTCACCAACTACCCACGGCTGGTCCTTTGAAAAAAGAGATTGATCAACAGAGTGAACCGATCCCACAGGTGGGGATTCCATCACTGGATCCGAACATGGATGAAGCGATGGGAGCGTAGGTATTCATCGCCTGTTCCTTTGCCCGTTGTGCTTCATCCTTTCTCCCCAGTTTTTGAAAAACCCGGGAGTAATTATTCCAGATCTCTGATCCAACCATTCCTAGACTTGTTGCATGGTCATATGCGTCTGCTGCTTCGGTGAGCCTTCCAAGGGATGACAGAAGGTCAGCATACTCTGACCAGAGTCCGGGCTGGGCATCAAGAAGTTTGAAAGACTGGTTGTATGCATCAAGAGCCTCTGCAGTCTTTCCCGCTTTCTGGAGGAATGACGCATACGATGCATATGCTCCGGCATCATCCGGTGTAAGGGCCAGTGTCCGGTTCATGGTATCAATGGCCTCTTTTGTTTTTCCTAGAGAGAAGAGGACATCTGCCAGTTTCTTGAGAACCGGGGCTGATTCATTTCCCGCAAGTGCTTCAGTATAGGCAGTCTCTGCTTCAGAAAGTCTTCCAAGTCCGGTCAGGACATCTCCGTACGTGGTGAGGGTTTCAGAATCAAGCGTTCCCAGGGATTTCAGATCTGCATATGCATCGGCTGCGTACCTCATCTCGCCTATGGCAGCAAGACCTTCAGCCTGCTTTTTCAGGGAATCTGGATCCAGACCCTCGGAGGTCCTGTTCACCACGGTCTGTTTTGGTCTCCCGCCGGTGAGGCTGTCTCTGATACTGGATGACCAGGGGATGACGTAGACATAATCATAGGTATAGGAGACATTTGCGCCTGGAAGTTCGCAATAGCACGTTGGATAGTACATGCCCAGGGAATAGTAGGTATGATCGGTGGTGATTGCGGTTGATGAATTGTCATCTCCGAATGTCCATCTGACCGAGTCACACTCCTCTCCTCCGGGAAAGGTGAAGTATACCTTCAGGGGATTTTTTCCTTCAGTTGGTGCATAGGTCGGTGCAGCTGAGGCAACGAATATAAGTGAGAGAATTAGTGCAATTATGAGCGTAAATCTTTGTATTATGTAACCTGTATTGAAATCCTGCATGGGGAAGTCACACCTTCGTACCCATCGGTGCCGGAGGTTATAGGGTTTCGGAAGGGCTGGAGAGATTATGGTACACTGCATGAGGATCTCGAATATTCGTAGTGGATCGATGAACATTCTAAATTCTGCACTCTGAAGGCACTTTATAGTTTAAGCCAGATTTTCCGGATAAGAGCGGAATGTTTGGTATTAAACTATATATTCGGTGTATAACCAAATACGTACCCTATGTTGCACACAGTGAGATGGATTGCATTCGCCCTGGCGGTTCTTCTCCTGATAATATCACCCTATCTCCCGACCGGGGTTCCGGGACTCCTGGTCATCATTGCCGCCCTTTCAATATGGTTTAAAACTGCTGAAAAATGGCTTTCGATTGCTCTGGGGTTAATCGGGCTGCTTGGCATGGTAGGAATCCTCCCGGTTTTTGTTTTATATGCAGCGATATTGATTGTTGCTACCAAGGAGTTCGTCTTCTCCCTGACCGGTGGAAAAACTATTGAATATGCCTTATCCTTTATCTGTGCTCTTCTTGTCACGGCATTTGTAATGGAGTATCTGGGAGTTCAGTCCTGGCTTTCGGCAGTTGTCGGAGCAACGGTCTGTGTCCTCCTCCATTCAATTCTGGGGTCACAGAAAAATGCCACGGCCATAGAACTGGTAGTGGTTGCACTGGTTATGCTTCTCATTGAAGACCTTGAGTATGAAGCGGCATTTCCCCTGGTCGGAACCGCCGTGGTTATAGCCTTCGGGTTTAGCTACTTTGCCTACCGGCTCAAGACCGCTGATATCCCCGGACTCTTCTCTGCTGCCCTTGTCGGTGTTCTTCTCATCGTTTTTGCCGGCATCTCATGGTTCCTGATTATGCTCTCCTTTTTCATCCTTGGGGCTGTTGCCACCCGGTACCAGATGGACTATAAAAAGGCACTTCACGTTGAAGAGGAGAAAGGAGGCGTCAGGGGATATATCAATGTCTTTGCGAACGGTCTGGTATCTGTCTGTGCCGCTATTGGTTTTGGTGTTACCCAGCACCCGGTTTTTATTGCGGCGTATCTCGGAAGTGTTGCTACTGCTGCAGCAGACACTGTTGCAGGTGAGATTGGCGTGTGTTCAGGCAAACCCGTCCTCATTACAACCTTCGAGCCGGTCCCGGAAGGAACAAATGGTGGTGTCTCATTTTTAGGAGAGGTGGCAGGACTTTTTGGTGCAATTTTTGTATCAGCCTGTGCCGTGCTGCTCGGAGTTGCTGACTTTTCAATCTTTGTCGCGGCAATGATTGGCGGATTTATCGGAACCAATCTTGACAGTCTGCTTGGAGAACTGTATGAAAATAAGCATTTGTGGGGGAATGCAGGAACCAATTTCCTTGCAACCCTCGGAGGAGCGATAATTACGGTTATCCTCTGGGCAATCGTATCCTTTTTTACCGGGTTTACCGTTTAATGCCTGAAAAATCTTCCTTTTTCATCAATTTCGCCTGACACATCCCATACGACATCAGTTGCGTCCAGATAACACTCGTATTTAAAGATGAACAGGATTGGCACCAGAAGGAAGGTAACAAATCCACATACCAGTGCGGTAACAATCGTCCCTTCCGGACCAATAAGGGCCTGCCAGTCGGTCAGGGTATAGTGTGAGAATACCTCCTGCTGCTGGGTCAGATTCATGTCAATGAACTGGGTAAACCGGCTCCCAAGAATCGCTCCCCACAGGAATGCTCCAAGGAGGGATACGATAACTGCAATGATTCCGCTGATGATAAAAAACCAGATGGCGGTTATTATTTTCACGAGCACGAGTTCCATGCTCCGTTTCAGGGTGTCAAATATCTTTGTCCGTTCACATACAGCAACATTATCGATATATATCGAAAAGAGCACTGCAGGAATGCCAATCCCCAGCATGAGTCCGGTCAGGGCAAAGGGATCACTTCCATATCCCACAATTGAGAGGGGAACGCTCAGCAGCACTGCCAGGACGACAACAAACCCTGCAAGGATGACAACCGGAAGAACAATAGGGAAAAACCCTCGTAATGCTACCGTTATCAAAATTTTCACGTCCTTCTCATCGGTTTCCAGATGGTAATTGAGCACACTGAGAAAGAACGGGAAAGCGATTGCGCCCAGCATGGCTATCTTTCCGGCAAGAAACATCCCGCCGGTGAACTCAAGCCAGATGACAAGGGCTGCAATACACCCGGCATATATCCCCGGTATCCAGACGATCGGTCTTCTGAAGAGATGCCGCACGGTGTTCTTGACCGTCAGGGGTAATACTGATATCATGGTCTACCTGTCCCGTGGCATTGCGACGATCTCCCTGACCTGGAGATCGAAAAATCTCTGGGTGTGGGACGGTTTGATAACACAGACGGTATCCACTCCACTGGCAGTTCCTCCAAGGGCAATAACCTCATCTGACACCCCGATAACGCCCTGATCTGCCGCAATAAGGGTGCATTCGACAGCCACCTTCAGTCCGACCGCAATGATCTTGCGAAACGCCTCCGCAACAGCCTCACTCCGCGATCCTCCACTAACTTTTGGTGAGGATGAAAATGCGCGTTCCAGGCCTGACAGGACATGAGTGCCGGTTATTATGGTCACTCCGGCGTTCCTGAGCTCTGCTGCAAGGTCCTTGTCAAACTCCCAGACTCCGGGGCTCGAAAAACCTACAACATGGGTTACAATCACAAGATGAAGGGACGTTCCTTTGAGTTCTTCATATGCCACCCGTGCGGTCTCACCACTCGTGCTTGGCACTAGTATCGTTGAAATTCCAAGTTCCTGTGCACGCTCAGCACCAATCCTGATTGCATCCCTGGTGTTGGCTTCACCTGGTTTATCAAAATAATACACTTTTTTGGTGCAGTATCCCATACATACCTGTTAGTTCGCACTGGGATTTGAGGACCATCTATGATCACCCTCGCACTTGCTGGAAAACCAAACTGTGGCAAATCGACATTATACCGGGCAGCAACCATGGCACCGGCCGAAATTGCCAACTATCCGTTTACGACAATTGATGCAAACCGGGGGGTTGCCTATGTACGGGTTCCCTGTCCCTGTACCAGTCTTGCGCACCGGTGTGGTGTTTGCGCAGATGGTATCAGGTATATTGCCGTCCACCTGATTGATGTGGCAGGCCTGGTGCCCGAGGCACATACCGGAAAGGGTCTTGGAAACCAGTTCCTTGACCACCTTCGTCAGGCCGATGCCATCATCCAGGTCATCGATGCAAGCGGAAGTACGGATATTGAAGGAAATCCGGATAACCCGGGAACCCATGATCCCCTGGAAGAGATCCCTATGCTCAAGACAGAGATGGCGATGTGGCTTTTTGGGATCATTGAAAAACACTGGCCAAAGATGCAGCGACAGGCCCAGTCACGCACGTTCTCCATATATGCAGGACTTGCCGAGATCCTTGCCGGTCTCTCCATTCAGGAAGAACATGTCATGGAGGCAGAACGTGAGGCCGGATTAGAGCTCAGGCTGACTGCCTCCGGCGATCTGGTTGAATTTTCAAAGATCCTGATGCGGAAAGCAAAGCCGATGATTATTGCCGGCAACAAGGCCGACCTTGCCTCTGCGGATCTCCTGACCAAGGTGAAAGGCTCTGGTGCCATCCTGACGTCGGGTGCAGCAGAACTTGCTCTCCGGACCGCTGCTGCATCACACATGATCGCCTATCATCCGGGTGATCTATCCTTCTCTATCCCAGATGAAGGAAAACTGAGTGATGCCCAGAAAGCCGGTCTTATGAAGATGAAAGAGTACATGGATGCCCATGGCGGGACCGGTGTGCAGGAGGTTATCAACCGGGCGGTCTTTGAACTGCTGGACATGATCGTTCTGTATCCGGTTGAGGATGAGACGCATATGACAGACGGGCAGGGGCGGATTCTTCCTGATGCCTTCCTAATGAAGAAGGGATCAACGCCTCACGACCTGGCGTTCCAGGTGCATACCGATATCGGAAAGGGATTTTTGTATGCCATTGATGCAAAGACAAAGATGCGGATAAAAGAGAGTGCGGTCTTAAAAGATGGCGATATCATCAAGATCGTCAGTACTGCAAAATAAATCCGTATCTTTTTATACTAAAGAACTAATATAATGGATTACATATGGGCGGCGAGGTGTATCAGGCCCAGGTTCTGAAGAACTTCTTTGACACGATCACGGGTACCGACAGGAATCTGACCCGGATATACATGTGTGTCATCAGCCTAGCCAAGCTTCGCGGTGAAGATGTGGAGATGATCGGCCACCTGGTCGAGCAGCTCAAACAAAGTAAGGTAAAGAAAGAGCTCTCCATTGATGTGCTTGATTATATGTGTGGCATCGCTTCAGAGCTCGAAATTACCGCCGTGAAAACAGCATTCGGCGTTAAGGATTTATCTGAAGTTGTCCAGGATTTTGACGCAGTCAGTCTGGACAGTCTGTAACCTTTTTTTGTTCCGCTCTCCTGAAATTGTCATATCCTTAAATGTCCGCAGATCCTACATACGTGATATGAAGGTCTGTATCATGTGCGGAGGAGAGGGAACACGCCTTCGTCCGCTTACGTTTGAACGCCCGAAGCCATGCATCTCAATCGTCAACAAACCTTCAATAGAGCATCTGGTTTCCCATCTCTCAAACCTTGGATTTCACGATATCATCATCACGGTCGGGTACAAGAGTGATGCCATTGAGCAGGCACTGGGGGATGGAGCCCTGTTTGGTGCCAATATCTCCTATGTGTATGAAGAGACAAAGCTTGGAACGGCCGGGAGTGTGAAAAATGCCCGGCATCTGCTTGGAGAAAAGCCATTCCTTGTTGTCGGCGGTGACCATTTAACCGATATCAATCTTCTGGAATTCTACCGGGAGCATCTCAAGCAGTCGCCTATCATCACGATTGGCCTTATCAGCGTTGATGATCCCTCCGAGTATGGGATCGCCGAGATTGATGTGGATAACCGCATTCGCCGGTTCAGGGAGAAGCCCGGTCCGGGAGAGATCTTCTCAAACCTTGCCTCAACCGGGATGTATGTCTGTTCTCCTGATATCTTCGATTACATCCCGGACGGGACCAAGTTTGACTTTGCAAAAAACCTCTTCCCCCTGCTTATGGAAAAGGGTATGATCCTTGACGGATGGCTTGCACGAGGGAACTGGTCTGATGTGGGGAGCCCGGCATCCCTCCGTCTTGCAGAGAAATGGAAACTGCAGGAGATGAGCTATGCCAACATCTCCGGAGATATGGACATTAAAAACGCCCACATCCAGGGTCCGGTTGACTTTGGGGGTTCCATCTATGTCGGGCATAACAGCCGGATCATCGGGCCGGTTGCTATCGGAAGCGGGACATCAATCGGGGATAATGTCCTCATCGGGCCGTACACTTCGATAGGAAAGAATTGTATTATCCGGAACAATGTCCGCGTTCTCTCCTCGTCCTTCTATAACCGGGTGGTTATCGGACAGGGAACATCGGTCTCCGGTGCAACCATTGATAATGAGGCGATGATCGGTGACTCATGCAGTATTGAGCACGGATCAGTGATCGGGCCGAGAACTGTCATCAGAAACCGGGTGACCGTCCACTCAAACACCCGTATCTGGCCTGACATGGTAATCCCTGATGGGACCACCGTGACCGAACATATGCTCAATGACTCTTATGATACCCGGTGTGAGGGATCCTGAGCATCAGGGATTATGGTCCCCATCCCTCCAAACCGGTGTGTTCCGGCGACAAGGGGATGGCGGGCATAGTCCATTATCTGAATATCATCTATTGTCTTCAGGTTCATCGCTTTTGCAGTCCGCTCAAGACCAAGTTCGAGATTTTCCCGGATCTCGATAATATATGCTTCAAGAATTTTGATCCCAAGCCTTCTTGCAGCAACCGCCCGATGATGTCCATCGACCAGGATGAGGCGTCCTGGTTTTTGTATGACGATAACCGGTTCAGCAAGCCCCTTCTTTATCTCATAAATCCTGCCTTCCAGTTCATCCATGTAGATCCGCGACTGGGTGGGAAGGAGCATATGGACCTGCACCGGCCCTTTAGACAGGTGGGGTTTGATCTCATGCAACCGTTCGATAGTATCAATGAGCTTATAGACCTTCTCCGGAGAAACATGCTCAATCTGGGATCGCACGACGTCGGTATTGGAGATGATACCAAGGAGTTCATTCTTCTCATTTACTACCGGAAGTTTCTGAATACCTGACCTGATGATGACCCTGGCAACATCACTGATGGCCATTTCCGGGTCAGCAACGATGAGATGATGACTCATGATCTCCCTGACCGACGTATCCGGGTGAACAAACAGGAGATCCCGTGCTGCAATATATCCAACCACGACGTTTCCGTCAACAACCGGGAACCCGTCATGAGAGGTGACCCTGATTGCATGGATTACCTCTCGCGCGGTCCCCGTCAGAGCGACGGTATCCACGTCGGTGGTCATGTAATCACGGACCCTCTTTTTTTCCATACGAATCTACTCACCGTTTGCAGGTATGAATCCATCGTTTC
>CAZEWE010000086.1:7812-10798 GCA_964515765.1 uncultured Methanospirillum sp.
CTCTTTTTTTCCATACGAATCTACTCACCGTTTGCAGGTATGAATCCATCGTTTCCACAGCCGGGAATTATCCTGATACCTGACCGGCCATTCACCAGTTGCATCCTTTATCTTCCGGCAGGGATTACGTAATAGGAATGAAAGGATTCCGCCACCAGGCTACAGAACAGAAAGAAGAGGTGAACTGGACGAAAATTGGAATCGTCGCGGTTTGTGTTCTGATGGCTGTCTTTATGGTTGTATCTATGTTCGGTATGTCATGGCTGAACATATTCACACAGGCAAAGCCGGGAAACACTGCACTCGTTGATTTTACCTTCCGTGACGCGCAGGACCGTCCTGTCGTAACCAGCGTCCTTTCTGTAATCACCAAGGCACAGGACCCGTCTGTCATGACCTTTAAGGCAAACTCACTTCCGGTCAGAGTAAATGTCTCATCTGGTGAGGATCTTATTCCGATTCAGGTGGTAAACCCGTACAATGAATACGGAGTTATGGAGTTTGGTCTCTTCGGCCCTGAAGTAGATATGATCAGTAACTCGATTGCCGGCATGGGTGTTGGTGATTCAAAGGTTCTGACCTATCCCTATGCAGGACAGATGTCCAGGCAGATGAGCATGGACCAGTTTGTCAATATCACCGGAGAGAACTTTGCAAATGTCCAGAAAGGAGATCAGGTTCCGCTGGCATTCATTGACCAGCCACAGATCCCCCTGGATAATGCTACCCCGACGTCATATATCAGGACTGCAACCGTTGTAGACAGGGATGCAGCAAATATCACGTTAAATTACGGATATCCAAAGGTTGAGATCACACTGGCCAAACTGACAACATCATAAAACCGGTTATAGCCGGTAGGCATACACCCGCTTGATGCGGTTTGCCACTTCATATTTTCCTTTTCTTCTTTGAATCATGCCGTTTCTGAGGCAGATATGATCGATACGTGCCCTGACCCGGTCTATTGACACAATCTCATCAATGGTAAACCGGTCATCCCCTTCGCAGGCAACGTACATCGGAATCGTCTTTTTCCCGTCATGAACAGAAATCCTGACAATAACCTCGTCGATTGCCCGTGACCAGATGGTGTTTATCTCCTCGGCAACGGCTTTCTGGACTCGCTTGTCACCAACCTCCAGGGACATGATCTCAACACCGGCACCTTCTCCATCGTCCCGTTCGGCAACGATGTAGTCACCAACTTCGACAACCTCACCTTTCATCAGTTCAGCCTTCGCGACGAAGGATTCGCCTTCCCTGCTGACGATGGCCTTGACATACACCGGTTCAGGTTCAGGCGGCAGGGGTCTTCTGGATGTCAGTCCGCACACGGTGCAGCGGATGATGAGATCGCGTGATTCACTCAGAACCTCCTGTTCTGTCTCTTCTTTACATGTAGTACAAAAAGCATCTACCAGATCCATTGATTACACATGGAAGAGAGTGTGTAAATACATGGTCAGGGAAGAGGAGTATCTCACGGCCTACGGACATCCGAATGTAACGGCAACTCATCGCACAACCTTTGAGATAACGAAAGAAGATGAGCTTTCCCTGGCAGGCAGTTGTATCATCGCGGTTGGAGCTGACAAGGGAGCGCTGGATCTCAGCCGTAGATTTTGTGATGCATTACACAGTCCCGAATGCCGGCTCACCACCACGCTGAGTTGCGGGCCATATGAAGTACAGATATCGTCGCAGGGTGATCCCGGTCTTTCCCTTACTCATCCGACTGACCTGGTTTGGAGGCGATCTTCCTTCACCTGCGGGCGGACCATCGGAATCTATGCTGACCATACTGCCCGTGATCTCCCGAGGGAAATGATTACGCTTCTCGCTGGCGGGGCAGAGATGAGCGTTCTGCTGGTTGCAGAATATTCCCCCCGTGAAGGGTGATGCAGTCAAAGTGTGGGTAAAAAGTCGATATTTGGGAATGGTTTATTACTATCCTTGGAACAAACGTGTATTGTAATTCAAGACTGGAGGATAATCATATGGATAAAATGGGACTTGGAATGTTAATTGTCGGCATCCTGCTTGTCATCGGTGGTGCCTATGGTATCTGGTTTTTCCTTCCTGATGTTATCAATGTCGTCAAGGGTGCAATCGGGATTGTTGCCCTGCTGATTGGTATCATGCTTGCCGGAATCGGGTTTATTCTCGTTAAGGATTAAGGAAAAAAAGATGCAGAGGATTCTCTGCAGAAATATTCTCTTTTAGATACGTCTGATTATGTGTATCTCTACCGGTATCTCATGCCGGTCCCGGGTATGAAACCAGAAGGTCCGGGGTATGGTAAGACCTGCAAGAACTGAAGCGGTTATTTCGCCTCTGCCCTTCATGTACTCAGTGATAAAGGGACCAGACCCGGCATTAAATATCCCATAGATGACATCTGCCTTCAAAAGAGCCATGTCAAGGAATGGCCGGTCTGCATGTTCGGTCTGTGCTCCGAACGGGGGGTTCATGATAACGGTGTCACAATCCGGAATCAGGGTTAATGCTTCCTCGTCGGTAACATCGGTTTTGATAAACCTGATACTGCACCCAAGATCCCGTGCATTTGCTTCGGCAATTCTTATCGCTTCCACATCGTCTTCAACCGCCACGACCTCGGCTCCAAGGAGGGCGGCACCAATGGCCAGAATGCCGGTGCCACAGCCAAGATCCAGCACGGAGCGGTTAGTGATGTCTCCTGCAAGCATGGCCATATGGATGAGTCGTGCGGCAAGGGGTGCCGGTGTCTGGTATTGCTCCCGTTCTGCTGAAGGGTTATCAAAACCAGAGACCCGCTGAAGCAGCATCTCAAGTTGCCGGAGTTTCATGATATCTCATCCACTTCGTAGTTCTCAAAATCCCTGACTCCACAGAGTATCTCAAACTCTCCTGGAGTCAGAACTGGCACAGAGAACCTGACCTGGTCATCATATGCAAGTCTGGGACAGGCAGTATTTACATAACAGGGAAATCCAAGGTTCAG
>CAZEWE010000087.1:0-1213 GCA_964515765.1 uncultured Methanospirillum sp.
ACCGATTCATGTGCCGAAGCAAGGGTTACCAGATCACGCGGGCTTGCATTCCCATAACTGATTCTTCCGGCAATCCGTTCAAGATCCGGGAACCGGTGGATATGGGTTCTGACCTCATGCCGAACTGCTGACCGGTCAATGAAAGATGATACCGCATCAAGCCGGCGGTTGATCGCTTCTGGATCCAGAAGGGGTGCAGCAATCCGTCGCCGCAGCAGTCGGCGCCCCATCGGGGTCAGGGTCATGTCGATGGTTGCAACAAGGGTTCCTTCTTCAGTCCGGTCCCGGATATTCTGTAATACTTCCAGATTCCGCAGGGTGACGGCATCAAGGACCAGGTGTGATCCAATATCTGACCGATGAACCGACCTGATATGAGATAATGAATCAAACTGAGTCTTCTGGGCATAGGCAAGGGCAGCCCCTGCCGCGATGGTTCCTGCAGTATGGCCGGCACAGGGCAGATCCTCAGCCTCTGGGATATCAAACTGCCGGCAGAGAACCTCCTCTGCGGATGCCATCGTGAATAAAATGGGATCCTGGGATGATACGAGCGGAACGACAAGATGCAAAAATCTGACCAGATCTTCACTGGTCCCTGCAGGCACGATACACTCCGATGGATGATATCGTGCAGCTTCAGATCTGATACCATCGTTCATATCCTGTGAGGGAATCTCGGTAAACTGAAAATCTCCGGTTGAGATGTCGATAAAAGAGAGACCGACCCGCTTCTTTTTCGGATCAGGAAACACCGCCATCAGGTATCGTGCCTGTTCGGTTGAGAGAAGAGCGGCATCGATGACAGTTCCCGGCGTGACGACTCTGACAACCGCCCTCTTTACGATCCCTTTTGCCTTTTTCGGGTCCTCAACCTGTTCACAGATGGCGACTTTGTATCCTTTGCTGATCATACGGGACAGGTAGGTATCCACGGCATGGTACGGAACCCCGGCGAGCGGGATCTCCTGACCGTCCGGCATCCGGCCCCGTGACGTCAGGGTGATATCAAGTTCTCTGGCACAAACCTGGGCATCTTCACAGAATGTCTCGTAAAAATCACCCATACGAAAGAAGATGACACAGTCCGGGTACTGCTGTTTTGCATCGTAGAACTGTTGCATCGCCGGCGTTATTTTCCCCGGTTTTTCTGCACTTCCTTTTTGCCCGGTTTCTTTCGGGGCTGCCGGATCACTCATGACTGGTACACATT
>CAZEWE010000087.1:1313-10733 GCA_964515765.1 uncultured Methanospirillum sp.
ATGAGAAACTCTTCTATGAAAGCTGCAATCATCGGCGCTTCCGGATACACCGGTGGCGAACTGATCCGACTGATGCAATCACACCCTCATGTGACCATTGATGTCGCAACATCCCGGCAGCTGGCAGGAAAGCCAGTGACGTCCCAACATCCCCATCTCAAGGGTTTTTGCAATCTTACCTTTGAAAATCCGGAGATATCTGCACTTGATACAGATATTGCGTTCCTGGCTGTGCCTCACACAGCTGCCATGGCATATGTTCCGGACCTGTTGGAGCAGGGAATAAAAATAATTGACCTCTCTGCAGATTATCGTCTCCCACAAGCAGTCTTTGAAGAAGTGTACGGGACGCCCCACACTGCATGGAAGGATGTACCCTACGGGCTGTGCGAATTACATCGGGATGCCTGTAGAAATGCACCATTCGTCTCTAACCCTGGCTGCTTTCCAACCGGTGCAACCCTGGCATCAGCACCCCTGGCAAAAAAAGCACATACGGTCATCTATGACTCCAAAACCGGAGTATCCGGTGCGGGTGACAGTCCTTCAGCAACAACCCATTTCCCCAATGTCGGGGATAACCTGACGGCATATAAACTGACCAGTCACCGCCACCTTGCCGAGATGAGACAGGAACTGGCCCACCTGGGATCACCGGCCCGGTGCTACTTCACCCCCCATCTGCTGCCGGTAAACCGGGGCATTCTGACCACCGCTCATATCCTTCTTGATGAACCGATTGAGCAGAAAGAAGTAGAGAAATTATACCAGGACTATTACAAAAACGAGCCCTTTGTCAGATATCAGCGACCCTCCCTCAATGCAGTTCGGGGATCCAACTTCTGTGACCTGACCGTTGAAGCATCAGAGGACCGGGTTGTTGCAGTATCCGTTATTGATAACCTGGTAAAGGGAGCAAGTGGTCAGGCAATACAGAATATGAACCTGATGTGTGGATGGGACGAGACACTCGGGCTCATGAACCCGGGGATGCTTCCCTGATGGAGAGACTATGATTGTTCGTGATGCAATGACCAGAGATCCGGTGACCTGTCAGGCAGGAGATTCCATTGCCGATGTTGCCGGAGTAATGCGTAGCAGAAAGATTGGTGGAATTCCTATCCTTGAGGGTGATGCCCTTGTCGGTATTGTCACCGAGACCGATATCATACAGCTCCTCATGACAAAAGGGCCCTCTGATGATCTCTGGCTCCCGTCACCCCTTGAGATCATCGAACTACCGGTCAGGGAATTTATCAACTGGGAACATACCAAAAAGGCCCTGACTGATATCAGACAGAAGAAGATTGCAGACATTATGAGTAAGCCGGTCATCTCCATTACTCCTGGTGAGGATATCGAGGCCGCAGCACAGCGAATGCTGGAGAAGAAGATTGATCGGCTCTGTGTTACAGAAAATAACAGGCTTGTCGGGATAATCACCCGTGAGGACATTGTCTGGTCCCTGGCGGGCGATAAGGAAGCGTAAGATGCAGTCAATTTGTGCAATAGAAGGTGTAAAAGCAGCAGGAATCAAGGAAGGCAAATACGGCCTTGCACTCATGGAAGCGGAAGGAACAGCTGCAGCTGCATTTACCCTGAATAAGGCGAGCGCAGCCCCCATCATCCTCATGCGTGAACGGATGAAGAAGGGGTACCTGACCGCCACCATAACAAACAGCGGATGTGCGAACGCCCTGACCGGAAAGCAGGGAATATCGGATGCCATGGAGATGGCGGCAATTGCCGGAGAGTATCTTGGTGTTGATCCGGAGACCGTCGGTGTTGCAAGTACCGGGGTTATCAGCCGGTTCCTGAACCTGCCCCTGATCCGGGACCAGTGCTCACGCGTCACCCCGACCCTTACCCATAGTGCGGATGCAGAGATAGCTGCAGCACGGGCCATCATGACCACTGACCTGACCGAGAAACACGCTCTTGTGGAACGGGACGGCTTTGTCATCGGGGGCATATGCAAAGGCTCAGGGATGATTGCACCAAACATGGGCACCATGCTCGGGTATGTGTACACCGATGCAGAGATCAGTCAGCAGGATCTGCAGGATGCACTCAAGTCAGCAGTCAGACGGAGCTTTAACCGGGTCGTCGTAGATGGTGACACCAGCACCAATGATGTGGTATTCTGCACCGCCACCGGAGCAGCAGGAAAGGTCCCGAAGGATGAGTTTGCCAGGGCACTCGAGGAGTGCTGCACCATCCTTGGAAAACAGATCGCGAAGGACGGGGAGGGAGCAACAAAGATGATCGAGGTTGTTGTCAAAAACGCCCTGACCGAAGATGACGCAGACCTCATTGCCCGGACTATTGTCGGATCTCCCCTCGTAAAGACGGCAGTGTACGGAGAGGATCCCAACTGGGGACGTATCGTTGCTGCAGCCGGGCGGTCAGGTGCAGAGATAGATCCCGAGATCGTCTCATGCTGGATAGCGAACCGGAACATCCGGGCACAGGTCTGTGACCGTGGAACCATCGCTGCAGATCTTACCCAGGCGAAGGCCGCCCTCTCCGGCGGAGAGGTCAGGATCGAACTTGACCTTGCCCTGGGGAGAGAACACGCAACGGCCTGGGGTTGTGACCTGACTGAAAAATATGTCGAGATTAACGGGAAGTACACAACATGAAGCGTGAAGATGTCCTGATGGAGGCACTGCCCTACATCCAGAAGTTTCATGGCAGGAGCGTGGTCATCAAGCTGGGCGGGCATGCCATGGTTGATACCTGCATCATGGACACAGTCATCCGTGATGTTGTCCTGCTCCAGCTGGTCGGGATCAAGTGCGTGATTGTACACGGGGGCGGTCCGGAGATCACCGAGAAGATGAAAGCGATGGGAAAACAGCCACGCTTTGTATCTGGTCTTCGGATCACCGATGATGATACCCTTGAAGTTGCCCAGATGGTCCTTGTCGGTAAGATCAATTCAAAGATTGTATCCCTCGTCTCCCGTGCCGGTGGACGAGCAGTCGGTATCTCCGGGAATGATGCCAACCTTATCATCGCCAGGAAGATGGACCGGCAGAAGGTCAGGGTTGACAACCGGGAGGAGGAGGTTGACCTCGGCCATGTCGGAGAGATAGAAGAGATCCGGCCTGCCCTCCTCCACACACTCCTTGATAACCAGTTTATCCCCGTCATCTCACCGCTTGCCATTGACCGGAGCGGGAATGACCTGAACATCAATGCCGATACCGCAGCCGGAGAACTTGCGATCTCTCTTGGTGCACACAAGCTGATCAGCATGACTGATGTGGATGGCATCATGAACCGTGAGCGGACCGAAGTCTACCGGCGGATGACACCACAGGATGCCGAGGACCTGATTGCATCCGGTGTCGTATCTGAAGGAATGATCCCAAAGGTGCTTGCAGTCCTTCGTGCTCTCCATGGCGGGGTTCCCTATGCTCATATCATCAACGGTAACCTTGCCCACAACCTGATCATGGAACTCTTCACCGCTGAAGGGGTCGGGACCATGATCACCGACAGAAGCGACGAGGTGTGACGGCTACGACGACCGTGCAGAAATATCTCCTCACTGGTATTGCCGCTCTCATCCTGCTGGTATGCCTGACCGGGATGGCCAGTGGTTCGGTGTACCTGAAGAACGGGACTGAGATTAGTGAAGATACCGCTGCAATCACCATTCTCCAGGATGCAAATACCACGGCGGAAACCCTCTCTATCCAGTTTTTTTACAATACTCATTGTGGTGCATGCCACAGTGCCATGGCATACCTGGAAGAATATCTGGGTACAAATCCTGGTGTCATCATCGCATATCATGACCTGTTTAACAGTACCGAGAACAGGGAACTGTTTGAAGGCTATAAAGCAGAGTATAACCGGCAGTATGCAGCGGTCCCGGTAATCTTCATGGGAAATGCAGTACTTGAAGGAGACTATGCCATCAGGACAAACCTTGATCCCCTGGTGAGAGGGTATGCAGAACTGAATACGAAAGGGTTTCCATTTCCTTCACTCCCGCAATTTTCCCTTCCATCACCATCCTCTCCGGGTGGGACGGGAATCAGTATCCCCCTGATTGTCGGAGCAGGACTTCTTGATGGGATTAATCCCTGTGCCTTTGCAGTCCTTGTAATTCTGCTGATTTACCTGATGAGCCTTGGCAGCAGACAGAAGATGATCCTGGCAGGGATTGTCTACTCAGCGGCGGTCTTTTTCTTCTACTTCCTGTCCGGAGTGGGAATTTTCACAGCCATCCAGACAACCGGGATGGTCCAGGGGTTCTCGTTTGTAGCGGCGGTGATTGCAATCATTGCAGGCATTCTGATGATAAAGGATGCCTTTTATCCGGGTAAGGGTCCGTCACTTGCTATTCCAGAAGATAAAAAAGGAATCATAAGCAGGTATATTGAAAAGTCAACCATCCCATCGGCATTTGTCCTTGGAATTCTGGTCGGGATGTTTGAACTTCCCTGCACCGGCGGCATATATCTCGCTATTTTGTCGATGATTTCACTCCGGACAGATGTGAGCGGGGGCCTGGGATATCTTCTCATCTACAACTTTGCATTCATTCTTCCGCTTCTGGTCATCATTGCGCTGGTCGCATGGGGCCTGCCTCCGGAGCGGGTGAACGAGTTCAGGTTAGAGCAGAGGAGAGTAATCCGGATTATCATCGGATGTATTATGTTCTTCTTTGCAGCCATCATCCTGATGGAGTTATTCTAAAATATTACTCCTTTTTTTGCCGCCACTGCTCCTGAAACTCCTCACTCATCCTGACCAGTATCTGAAATATCTCCCGGATGGGTGCCGGGTCAAGGCCGAGATTATTGGATTCGATTGTTGCCCGGTCAAGGACTGCATTGGCCTGATCAGGGATTCTGACCGGAAGTCCCTGCCGTTCTTTTTCCCTGGCAATCTCCTCTACAATACTCATTCGTTCTGCTATAAGGGTGATTATTGCGCGATCTTTCTCTTCGATAGATGACCGGAGTATATCAAGTGACATGTCGGTACATCATTGGTTTTGATACCTATAGTGCGTTGCTGAACGCCTTGGAATAATCAAAATAAAGACGATTATTCCAAGGCGTGCATTCAAAATGCACTTCATAGTTTAAGCGAATTTTTCTGATTTATTTCAGAAAGATTCGCATTATACTATAATAGGAGAAACAGATGGCTGCCATGAAAGAACGGGGTGGAATTCTATTTTCCTGACAAGTCTCCCCCTCCGGAGACTCTCACCCTTTATTGGATCAAAATGATACATATCTGAAGATGAATTTCACATTGAAAACAATCCTGTATGGCATTCTGGTCTGGCTGGTTCCATTTATCATCGCAATTCCTTTCTATTCACCCGATGGATCACTCCTGGTTGATGTGCATTTTTTTAAGACGGTCATGATTCTGACCGGTGGAGTCATAGGTGCAGTGATTCTGATCAGACTATTTTCGGAGATATCAGACCAGTATGTCAGAAAGGGATGGATCATCGGGGCAATATGGCTTATCATCAACTGGATTCTTGATCTTGGTATTCTCCTCCCCCTGAATGGCATGGATATCCCCACCTACTTCGGGGAGATCGGGCTCCGGTATCTCATGATCCCGATCATGAGTGTAATGGCAGGATATATCGCAGGGAACACGGCAAATAAAGACCATATGAGGCCATAAATCATAAAGGAAAGCGAAAAATGGGACACTTCGGTCAGGAAAATATCCAACAGGAGCCCGGCAGTACATTCCTGGGGTATTCCAGGGCTATAACTCCTATGAATTGAGCCAGAAACACCCCTTATTTAAATAGGGTATTGCAAGGTCACTGAATTTCGCCAAATATCTCTTTATTTTACAAAAGAGAGTTAAATCAAAGACTCATAGCGGGCCGTTATTCATATGTATGTATTAGGGGTCCCACACATAGGATAAGAGGGAGATCATACAATAGCGGCCTCCTATTTGAACATTATTTCCTGCACCCTGAAGGTCCCTTTTTCTTAAAAATGTGATTCTAGGCCGAAAATAGAGAAAAAGTAGGCGAAAACGCATTTCCTATTACCCTGCCGGTTATCGTTTCACCACAATAAGAGTAAGATCATCAGACTGAGGTGCTGTTCCGGCAAATGTACGAACCGCATCAACGATTGCCTGCACCAGTTCTTCTGCAGGAGAGAGATGATGTTGCCTTATCACTTCATAGAGCCGTTCTTCAGTGAATAACCTTCCATCGGGATCCATCGCTTCGGTCACCCCATCTGAATAGATAACAAGTACATCACCGGGTGAGAGTGTGACTTCTTCCTGGACATAATCAGGATCATCCAGAAGCCCGATCACCGGACCGGTTGGATCAAGGGTTGAGAGGTTCAGATCTGCCCTGAACAGGACAGGAGGGTTGTGGCCGGCATTGACATACCGAAGTGTACCGGATGGAGCATCAAGAACCCCGTAAAACAGAGTCACAAAACTTACTGAACCCGAGTCCTCGATAAAGATAGAGTTTGAAGAACGGATTATACCTGCAGGAGATCCGGGCCAGCGGGTCAGAATCCTGATGATGGTCCGGGACAGGGCCATGAACAGGGCCGCAGGCACACCTTTTCCTGCAACATCAGCAAGAACGAGGGTGAGTGAGTGTTCATGCCTGGAGAAGATATCATAAAAATCCCCGCCGACTTCAAGAGCCGGGATGGTTATCGCAGCGATATCATAGCCTTCAGGAACCGGAAATGAAGCGGGGATGATCGATTGCTGAATTTTTGAGGCAACGACCATCTCGGAACGTTTTCGTTCAATCTCCTCACTGTACTCCTTGATCTTTCGTATCATCCGGTTCATACTGGTTTCAAGCTCAGTAAATTCCAGGGTGTGCATACTTCTGATCTGATGATCCAGGTCTCCATCCGCTATCTGATGCACGTCAGTAACGATCTCCCGAATCGGACCTGAAATCCGCTTTGAGATGAGAAAAGCCAGAATGAAACCGGAGCTGATCCCCAGGATGCCAAACAGGATGAACTGAAGCAGCAGCATCTCGAGCTGCTCTTTCAGCCGATCTCCATACCTGATGACCGCGACGATACTATCATCAGACAGGGCGTCGGGATCTTTGAGATCGATGAATAATAGTGTGGTGCGATCTCCCTGTACCGGAGACCCAAGAGATGCACCTGACCGTGACCGGATAGCCTTCGTGACATCATCTGACAGGACCACATCCGCATCATTGCCAGATATATTCCGATCCGAACTCCAGACCGCCACCCGGTTTCCCCAGATATCATAGATCTCAAGAACCTCAATATCCGGATTTTCATCCCATATCCGACCAAGCATATACTGGTACGAGAATTCAGACCTGATATCAGCAAATGCATCTGATAAGAGACCAATCTCAAGAACATACCGGTGATCAGGAGTCGGGATATATGCAAACTTCCGGAGATCCCCAAGGACATGTAAATCGGACTCATTCTGAACAGATCTGACCACCCGATCCATGGCAGGTGTACTGCCCTTCATGTGCTCCATGAGTGAAACATAAAAATCGGGATAATTTTTAAAATCAACCCCTTTCACTCCGGGCTCGGTGGTATACTCGATAATCCCGTCTTTATTAAATACATACAGGTCAACCGTTGCATTCGTCTGCTGGCTGAACCGGGCCTTCAGGGAGGTGAGATCCATCGCCGCAGGATTCTGATTGCTCTGATTGTATTCTTCAAGATATGTATAGAGCATCTCTTCCATGACCGGATTTAAGGAACTGTCTATCAGATCCAGCCCTTTATTCACCAGCTGAACCGATTCGATCAGAGTATGCTCTGTATAAGCCTCAATAATGGCATGTTCCCTGATGACATCCTCGGAAGCCTGGATAAAACTAATAGGCAATAATCCGGCAAAAACGAGAGCAATAATGAGAATGATGTAAAAAATGAGGTAATGCCGGATAGAGATGATCATGGATAACGACTCATGAGCCCTTGACAGGGATGATATCAGAAACCGGTGCAAGCGTGATTGTTGCACTTCTGATCATGGTGACGCCTAAAAGCCGGTGCATCGCAAGGAGGGAGCCTTTTAATAGTCCATCGGTTATCCGGGCCTCCATATCTGATTCAGGGTTCCATGGAATATCATGCATCACCGCCCCACACAGGTGCATATAGAGCTGTGAGGGGTGTGACGGGGTTGGAAGAAGTGCAATTCTCTTCAGAAGATCTTCTGAAAACTTTTCCCGGGCTTTTGGAATATCCACAATGTATCCGCATCCAAGAAGGGTTTCGCCACGGTACTGTGGATCAAGCACATCGATGGAAACAGTGTCCAGGAGATTTCCCTTCATCGGGATATAATAGAGCGACTTATGCTCTTCTGTATGAGTCCCTTCTGACTGTTTCTTTTCTGCTGCCTTCAGAAGGGAGGAGGCAATGTCAGAACTACACACTCCCTCAATACCTGCCTGGAAGGTGAGCGAACAGATACCACCCCATGAAGGCCAGGTTTTTTCTGCAAACCGGAATATTTCCTCAGCAATGGTCTGCAGGCTGACCGGTTTTTTGCTGTTTTCCATCGTCATAGCAGCGTGCATCGGGCCATCAAGGCAGACCTGAAAGAATCCGGAATGGACAAGATCTCCGGATTCCATGATGTCATGGGTGATATAATCGGATGTCCTGTTTCCGTCCGCCGGCACCCAGATGACAGAACCGGATAACTCCAGCATCTCACCGGCAAGATCTGAAATTGCCTGTCCATCAGTACCGATTGCACCAATACCAACACTATACCTACCCTTTTCAAAGGGTATTCTCATGAAATCCTGCGGCGTTATCTCTCCGGCAGCGATCCGTGAGATATCTCCCCTGACTCTGAGCTGGACCGGACCTGTTGTCAGCTCTGTCGCAGTAAAAATGCCTGATGTGTCTTCTGCATGATCTGCCGGTCTGGTAACACTGTGTGCCAGTGCTTCTTTCTGCGTGGGATAGATCTGAAATGCCTGAAGAAAGCCACCCATCTTCAGGACTTTCAGGGGGAATTCCCCGACCTGACAGAGGGAAACCGTTCCTTTGCGTTCATGCATCTTCCGGTACACCTCCTGGAACACCCGAAGACCTGCAGAACTGACATAATCGACCCCGCCAAGGTCAAAAATTATCTCCCGATCACTCTCGCGAAGATCATTCTGGATCGCCTCCGCTACCTGCTGGGCACCGAATCCATCCATTCTTCCGGATAAAATAAGCGTGAGTGGACCATCTGATCTCTGTATTGAAATATCCATACTCATTCTGAGTGGGGTTTTGAAAGGCCTGATATAAAAGAGTACGTTTTTAAGACGGGGGATATTTTGAAGAAGAAAAACAAAGTAAAATGAAGAGTTACATGCTCACAAAAGATCTGCTCGAGATAATCTCTCAT
>CAZEWE010000088.1:0-10583 GCA_964515765.1 uncultured Methanospirillum sp.
GCCGTATTGGGATGTTAATAATTGGATGATATGATCCCGATCTGCCGAGAGAGCAGGGCGGAGATCATAGGGCTGAAGGAGGGGGATGGTTTTTGCTTCATTGCCGCAGCTGCAGGTTCGTCCGATCAGGGGAACGTTGCAGTGTTCACACCAGTAAAGTGTTTTTTTCACAGCCGGCTCGTGCATTTCATTGAATAATAGGGGCTGAGGAGATAAGATACCTGCCAGTGATGAACGTACTAGTGACGAAAGTTATTAGTGTACTCTCGATTATGATAATGTAATGTACACTTTTTTCGGTAGGGAAACAGAGCTGGCCGAGCTCAATGATCGTTTCATCGGTTTACGTTCTGAGTTTTTTATCATCTATGGGAGGAGAAGAGTCGGAAAAAGTGAACTTATTAATGAATTTATCCGTCAGAATAAGGGGCTCCGCATTCAGGTTCGTGAGGGTTCACGTAAATATCAGTTAGAACAATTCGCAGAGGCGTTCTCCGAATTTTTTGATGATCCATTTATTGGGAAAAATGGTTTCACATCCTGGGATTCAGTCTTTGAATATCTTGCATCCCGCTTGACAAATCGGTTCATTCTGGCAATAGATGAGTTTCCCTATCTGGTAAAAGAAGATAGATCAATCCTCTCGATACTTCAGTATCATTGGGACAATAGACTTCGAGAAACCCGTATTTTCCTGATTTTATCCGGTTCATCAATTGGAATGATGGAAGATGAGGTTCTTTCATATCGGAGTCCATTATTTGGAAGAAGAACAGGACAACTTTTACTCAGGTCATTCCGGTTTCATGAAGTACTTCCAATATTTCAGGATTTCAGAAAAGCGGTTGAGTATTACGCGGTGTATGGGGGCACTCCTGCCTATATACTGAGTGTGAATACCAATGAAACCATTCAGGATTCAATCGAGAAAAATCTGCTCAATCCCCTCTCGTATCTATTCAGAGAGGTTGAATTTCTTCTCCGGATGGAACTTGTGGAACCAAGATATTATTTTGCAATCCTGCTCTCCATCTCCCATGGAAACAATACTCAGCATCTGATTACCAATGATACCGGTATCCAGAAAGGAACCGTTAACCGGTATCTTGCAACACTCATCGATCTTGACATTATATGGAAAGAAGTTCCTGCATTTGAGGATGAAAGGAGTAGAAAAGGTCGTTACTTCTTCCGGGATAACTTATTCTCATTCTGGTTCAGATTTATCTTTCCTAATCTGGAACGTGCTGAAAGTGGGTTTGCAGAACAGGTTTTGACAGAGAGTATTACTCCATATCTTGCACAGTACACCGGTTCGTTATTTGAACGAATGGTTATTGATCTGTTGTTTTATCTGAATGGCACAGGAAAACTTCCTTTTCCATGTATATTTTCATCAATGAGAAGATGGTGGCATAAAGGAGAAGAGATCGATATAGTCGGTATTTCTGAATCAGATTCCTCCGTTCTTTTTTGTGAGGTAAAATGGCAGGATAATGTTGATGGAAAAAAGGTGGCTTTTGACCTGAAACAAAAAGCCAGTCTTATCAACTGGAAAGAAAAGGAGAGGAATGAGATGTTCATGGTCATTGCCAGGTCTTTCTCATCTGTCGGTGATGAGGAACATGTGGTATACATGGATCTTGATATGCTTGAAAAACTCGTTCATTCATAAAACCCTCTCCATATGGCTTGATACCAGACATAACTGGGAAGACGATACATCCCATGAACGATGTATACTGATCCCATCGACGGATTACAAAATAATTTATCGTACAATGCTGACTTATCCTGAAATACTGGATTTTTATGACACTTTTTGGATCAATCCTTACCGATATCCGGGAAAAAACACCCCTTGTCCACCATATGACAAACTATGTCACGGTGAATGACTGTGCCAATATCACCCTCTGCATAGGCGCTTCACCGGTCATGGCCCATGCAGAAGAAGAGGTCGGGGAGATGGTTGCACTGGCAGGAGCTCTTGTTCTGAACATCGGCACCCTCGATCCCCTCCAGATTGACCGGATGTTTATCGCAGCAAAAGCCGCAGAAAAGCATGGCATCCCCATCATTCTCGATCCGGTCGGTGCCGGAGCAACCAGCTTACGGACAAAAACCGCCCAGAGAATGATCCAGGAGCTCTCCATCTCAGTTCTCAAGGGGAATGCCGGAGAGATTGGGACCCTAGCCGGGAAACAGGCACAGGTCCGTGGAGTAGATTCCGGAGGAGTTGCCGGGGATCCGACTGAAATCACCTGTGGGCTTGCAGAGCGACTTTCATGCACTGTCGTTATGAGTGGTCCCACTGACATCATCAGCGATGGTTCCCGGACTCTTCTTTGTGAGAACGGACACCCGTACATGGGACGGATATCCGGGACAGGTTGTATGGCTGCATCGGTCATCGGCTCCTGTGCAGCAGTCACTCGGGATTATCTTTCTGCATCTGCCACAGGGGTTGCTGCGTTTGGGATTGCCGGAGAGCGGGCTGCATCGGAGGCTGCAGGTCCGGGGTCTTTTAAATATCGCCTCTTTGACAGCATGGCATCAGTCAGGTCGGACGATGTTGACCGGTATGCCCGGATTCGGTCAATGTAAAAACAAAAGGATCTGGTTACACAACCTTCATGGGGAATGGAGGAATATCTTCATTCCTTCATGAAGGTCCCTGGCATCTCCGGTATCACTCTAATCATCGCTATATGCTGTGGTTTTTTAACTCCATTTGATTTATCTGCAGTAAATATTGCCCTTCCCACGATTGCCAGTGAATTTTCACTTGATGCGATTGAATTAAGCTGGGTCAGCAGTGCATATCTTCTGGCATCAGCAGCCTTCCTTGTCCCTTTCGGCAGAATCGGGGATATATTCGGGAGAAAGAGAATCCTGACCGGTGGAATAGCACTCTTTACCCTGGCCTCCGTGGGGATGATCCTCTCACCCTCCTCTCTCATGCTTATCAGTTTCCGCCTGATTCAGGGTATCGGAGCTTCGATGATCTTCGGGACTGCCGTAGCTATCCTGACATCCGTGACCGACCCCTCACATCGGGGTCAGGCTCTTGGGATCTATACTACCTCAGTCTACCTTGGTCTCTCTGCAGGCCCCTTTATCGGAGGTTTTCTGACTGATGACTTCGGGTGGCGAAGTATCTTTCTCATCAACGTCCCGATTGGCATCCTTATCCTTGCCCTGATCCTGTTCTATTTAAAAGGAGAATGGGCAGATGCAGCAGGTGAGCGGTTTGATATCAAAGGGGCCATTCTCTATGGAACCAGCCTAACCGCGGTTATGATAGGTTTTTCCGAGCTCCCCCATATCACCGGATTTATAGCCCTTGGACTGGGAATCACCCTTTTGGCATTATTTATATGGCTCGAGCACCGGGAAGCATATCCGCTCATCAGGGTGTCCATGTTCAGAACAAACCGGGTTTTTGCCTGTTCAAATGTCGCAGCTCTGATAAATTACGGCTCAACCTTTGCAATAACGTTCTTCCTCAGCTTATATCTGCAATATATCAGGGGATTTGACCCGCAGGAGGCCGGTTTGATCCTTGTTACCCAGCCGGTGGTGCAGGCTTTCTTCTCTTCATATGCCGGTAGTCTTTCAGATAAGATTGAACCAGCGAAAATATCATCTCTGGGCATGGGGATCATTGCTGTGGGACTCGTCTCCTTAAGTTTTCTTACTCCGGATACATCCATGATTGAGCTTATGGTGATCCTGGCAGTGCTCGGATTTGGTTTTGCTCTCTTCTCATCCCCAAATACCAATGCAATCATGAGTTCGGTTGAAAAACGGTATTATGGCATTGCATCCGGGACGTTGGGGACGATGCGGCTTTTAGGCCAGATGCTCTCGATGGGAATTGCGATGATGATCATCGCCGTTGTTGTTGGAAAAGTAGACATTACACCAGATATGTCAGATGAGCTCATGAGTGCAATGAATATCGGGTTTGTTGTCTTTTTTGTGATGTGTTTCATCGGGATATTCTTCTCAATGGTCAGGGGAAATGTCCGGTCTGAATAATTTTTGTTTTGCTGATATGAAAATCCTCGATTATGATTTATGATTTATTGTAAAATCGTCTGGTGTAATCGATGATTTTATCATGAATCATCGATTATATCTAACAAATGGATCGAAGAATCCAGGCGGTCCTCGATAGACAGAATCCCTGGTGGTTTGGACGTACCTATAACACGGGACAGAACCGGCTCGGTTCATATCCTGAATTAATCCGATATCTTGACGCAAGGGAAATTTTGTTTATCCAGGGAGTCAGAAGAAGTGGAAAATCAACCCTGATGTTTCAGATGATCGAGCACCTCATACATCAGGGAACCGATCCTGATACCATCCTCTATATCAATCTCGATGAACCACTCTTCACCGGATGGATGCATGATCCTGGTTTTCTCAATGAACTCATTGAAGAATACCTTGAAAGAATTAATAAATCTCAGTATTATCTCTTCATTGATGAAATCCAGAATTATGAAGAATGGGTGGGGGCTGTAAAGGTTTCATATGATACAAAACCTCAAATCAAATGGACTCTCACCGGTTCCACATCCTCTCTTCTGAAGCGAAATCTGGCAACGAAAATATCTGGCCGGTATCTTTCAATTACTATATATCCACTTTCTTTTGAAGAGTATCTCTCATTTCTGGGAGAAACGAGGGTAAGTATCACAAGAAAAAACCAACTTTTTGAAAATTTTCTGAAGTATGGGGGATTCCCCCGGATCACCGTGGAATCAGATATCTCTCTTCGACATGATCTGCTCACATCGTATTACGAAACTATCTATCTCAAGGACATTATGATGGCACACAACATCAGAAGTCCTGCATATCTTGTCGACCTTCTCTATTTTCTCATCTCCAATACTGGAAATCTGCTTTCATATACACGGCTTGGTGAGCAGATTGGAATCTCAACGGATACGGTACGTGAATATATTGAATGTGCCTATGATGCATATCTCCTCTATCCGGTGATGAAATATGATCCTTCAGTAAAGAAGCAACTTTACAATATGAAAAAACTCTATTGCATTGATACGGGTCTGGTAAATGCAGTATCATTTAAATTTTCAGAGAATGCCGGAAAAATTCTGGAAAATTATGTATTTACTACACTTATCCGCAAGAAGGAGTCTTCTGTTTATTATCACCGGTTCCGATACGAATGTGATTTTTTAATCCAGGAGAATCATCGGATTGTTAGCGCCATTCAGGTATGTACATCTTTGGAGAATTCTGATGTACGAAATCGTGAAATTCGAGGACTAATCGAGGCCATGGATTCACACCCCGGAGTTCCCGGATACATTCTCACTATGAATGAATCAGAACGGATTGAGATGGATGATAAGATCATCCAGGTAATGCCCGCGTACGAATATGCAGAAATGCTCAAAAAATGATATCGGGTTACTCCTCACAGGTCAGTTCATCATGACTGTGGGTGTGCCCGCCTTTTTCTTCCCAGGGTTCCAATCCATTCTTTATCCGGTAATCGTTGATTGCTTTGTGAATACCTTCTTCTGCAAGAACTGAACAATGCATCTTGATCGGAGGGAGTCCCTCAAGTGCCTCGGCAACTGCTTTATTGGATACTTCCCAGGCTTCTTCAAGGGTTTTTCCCTTGATAAGTTCGGTTGCCATACTGCTTGATGCAACTGCTGCTCCACACCCAAAGGTCTGGAATTTAACATCGGTGATGATATTATCCTTCACCGTGAGGAAAATTCGCATAATATCCCCACAGGTGGGATTTCCTACCTCTCCGACACCGTCAGCCTCAGTGATCTCCCCCTGGTTGCGGGGGTTCATAAAATGGTCCATTACTTTTTCGCTATACATTGCATGGCCTCTTTTTCAGGTAATCTGCATACAGGGGTGACATTGTTCTCAAACGTTCAACTGCTTTTTTAATTTCATCAAATGCGTAACTCACATCCTCGTCCGTATTTTCCACTCCGAGGGTGAGTCGCAGGGATCCGTGGGCGACTTCTGCAGGGAGTCCAATCGCCAGTAAGACATGGGAAGGTTCAAGCGATCCTGATGAACAGGCACTGCCGGTTGATGCAGCGATTCCGGCATGGTCAAGGAGTAATAAAAGCGATTCACCCTCGATAAATTCAAAGCTGACGTTCATGTTCCCTGGGAGTCGCATGGTCCGGTGCCCGTTCAGGCGGGTATTTGGTATCTCATGTAGGATCCGTTCGAGTAACGTATCGCGAAGGGCCCGTATCTGTGATGTTTTTACATCCAGATCCATAACTGCTTTCTCGATTGCAACTCCAAGACCTACAATCCCTGGAACATTTTCTGTACCCGCCCGTTTCCTGTGTTCCTGTCCGCCTCCATGAAGGTAATTATCGATACGGACCCCTTTCCTGATATAGAGTGCTCCTATTCCTTTTGGTCCATAAAACTTGTGGGCGGATAGCGATAACAGATCAATGTTCATTGCTGAAACATCAACAGGGAGGTTACCAATCACCTGGACCGCATCAGTGTGGAAAAGAACCCCCCGTTCTCTGCATATCGCGCCGATCTCCTGAATGGGTTGAATTGTCCCGATCTCATTATTTGCAAACATCACCGATACGAGAATGGTCTTATCAGTGATCGCTGCCTTGAGATCTTCGATTCGGACCTGGCCGTATTCATCAACCGGCAGATAGGTGATATCAAAGCCCTGTTTCCGGAGATAGTCACAGGTATGTGTTATCGCATGATGCTCAATTGCAGAAGTGATGATATGGTTTCCTTTCTTCCGAAGGGCAAATGCAGTACCTTTCAGTGCCCAGTTATCTGATTCGGTTCCTCCGGAAGTAAAGTAGATCTCTTCGGGCTTTGCTCCGATGGCTTTTGCAACTTTTCCCCGTGCTTCCTCGATTGCAGCTCTGGATTCACGGGCAAGGTGGTACAGGGAAGAGGGATTTCCATATTGCCTTGAGAACCAGGGGAGCATGGCCTCTACAACTGCAGGATCTGTCGCAGTTGTAGCACTATGATCCATGTATATGGTTTTTTGACTAGCCATTGTATCGTGAGTGTATGTATGTTCTGATAATAGATGAGGTGTATCTGCAATGATGCTGCTCATTTTTCTTTCGTCATAGGATTGTGAAGGTGTGTATCCCTACCAAGAACCTTACACACCTGGCATATGGTTCCCGAGCCTGGCCACCCACAGATTGAACAGGTCTTATATGCTTCCTGCTTATAAGCTCCTCCTAATCTCTCTCTGATTTGTTCTTCACACCGTGCGGCATTTCTCATTGCTCCGGGATGAGTTTGTTCATACTGGTACAGGAGTGTTCTGACCTCTCCCCGAAGTGAGGATACTGCGTATGGACATTCCGGCAAATCTCTGAATAATCCGCTGAGGAGAGCGTAGAGTGTAACTTCTTTCTCGCTCACCCTGGCAAATGGTTTGATTCGGTGTGCGTACCACGACGAAGGTCCATAGCCGGTGAAGACCTTTCTCACATCTCCTGATATCGCATTCATCAAAGTGGTCTGGGCATGATCATCCTGGTTATGTCCGGTTGCAATCATGGAGATCGAACACTTCTGCGCAAGTACTTCAAGGGCCCGACGGCGAAGGATTCCACAGATGGTGCAGGCATTTCGCTCGGATCCTGATACCAGATGATCCAGGGAGTACTCGTACAGATCCTGAAACCTGATGATCTCATGGGGTATCCTAAGTGTCAGACATGTTTCTGTGGCTGCCCGGATTGTATCCTGACGATAGCCTTCTATCCCTTCATCAACCGTTAGTGCGATAATGCTGCAGTGGAGTTCACTCCTGATTTCACTCAGCACTTTGAGTAAGGCAGTGCTGTCTTTTCCGCCCGAAAATGCAACCCCCAGTCTTTCCGGGAGTCTGACTGTTTTCAGGTACCTTCGAACTTCATTCTCTACAGATTCTTTCAGGTGGTCTTTGCAGAGATGTATCTCCCTTTCCCGGTCAAGATAGACTGCGGGTTTGTCGCACTTTTCACAGATTATCTGGTTATCCGCCATGGGAGATCCGAATGACTCTTATTTCATCCCCTTCATCCGGGATGGTATCTTCCGGGATGATTTCGTCCTCACGGGAAATCAATGTCGTCAGTGGATCAATGCCCTGGCTGCTTAATATCGCCTCGATAGATCTTCCATCGACCGATACTTCAATCACAGATTTATCCGGGAGTTTAAGTTTCATTCTTGAATCAGTTTTGGTGTTATGTAAGATAGGTTTGATGATGCCGGCAAAATTATTGTTCCAGAATTACATTGGCTTATGTATATCATCATAGAGTATATTGTGTGAAAACCCGTTCGTTTATAAAATATTTTTCTGATGTTTTTCACGAAAAAATTAAAAGTTTGCCTGTTCCTCCATGAATAAATAATCTGAAAAGCAACAGTAGTATTCATCAGATGGAACGTACGGATGGTATTATCTCATTTACGTGAAGACATTCAGGCGATTATATCAAAAGATCCGGCTGCAAAAAGTGTTGTTGAGATTCTCCTCTGTTATCCGGGACTCCATGCATTACTGCTCCACCGTATCGCTCATAAGGCCTGGATTCATGACCGGTTTCTGACCGGGCGGTTCCTGTCACATATTGCCCGCTTTTTTACCGGGATTGAGATTCACCCTGGTGCAATTATTGGCAGACGGGTGGTGATAGATCACGGGATGGGTGTGGTGATTGGGGAGACGGCTGAAGTTGGTGATGATGTTCTTATTTACATGGGGGTAGTTCTTGGTGGAACGGCGCTGAAAAATGTAAAACGTCACCCCACAATAGCCAAAGGAGTGGTCATTGGCTCTGGTGCCTCCGTCTTAGGCCCGATTCATGTGGGGGAATATGCTAAGATTGGTGCAGGAGCGGTTGTTGTCCGTGATGTGCCTCCTGGGGCCACCGTTGTCGGGGTTCCTGGCCGTATTGCCGGCCTCGAGAAGTACACGACTCAGGACAACATTCGCGATTCTGCCATGCCTGACCCGACCCTTCGGGTTCTCAGCAGGCTTCTTGAGCGGCAACAGGTACTTGAGGACCGCATATTCAGGCTTGAACGAGAGAATGCCTTGTTGAAAGGCGGTGCAGAGCTGAAAATCTCCGGGGACAGGGAGTCTGAAGTCCTGAATGCATTACGGCAGGTGATTGATCCAGAAATCGGGCATAATATCGTTGATGTTGACCTGATCAGATCAATTACGATTTCAGACACACTGGTTAAAATAGAAATGGAAATTAACTGCGATGCATGTCCACTTCAGGACTATCTTATAGACCAGGCTTCAGCACGGGTACGCCTTATTCCCTGGGTTTCTGATGTAGAGATAACCGTGATCCATGATCCCTGGGACTGGAAGATATCTCCTGAAAACACTGAATGCAGTCCGCTAATGGATAAAACAATATAAGTATGGGGATAAGAGCATTCCTTATACCTCACCATATTCTGACATAGATCCATATGCCGTGATTATGGGTGGCATCATCTTCCTGGTGGCTCTTCCTTTCCTGATTCACTGATATTATCCTCGTACTCCGAATAAAGGGTGGAAAGAAATATTTTTACATCTTCTACTGAAAACCTGGTTGATATGATGATATCTGGATCATGAACCATTCCTTGAATGGATAATGACGAGGATGTATCAACCCTGAAGAAGGTTGACGGACCGATAGTATGCGTGCTAGCCTTCTTGGTATCGACCAGAAACTGAATAAAATTTGAATCGGGTTTCGGATCTACATGAAAGGTATATCTGAAAATTCCCTGGGTGCATGTTGCCACTTTTGCCCGGCATGTTATAGTGACTGGCATAGTGCGTTGGTAGCATCAGCGATCTGAGCACACTCCTCATTAGTGTTCATGTATGACAAACTGATACGTACAGCCCCTTTTCCCTCTGTAAGGCGGGAGTGAATCCACGGTGCACAGTGGAGACCACTTCTTGAGATGATCCGGTATGCTTTAGCAAGGATGTACCCGATATCATCAGGATCGAGCCCGGGTATCTGAAACGACACAAGGGGTGTCTGCGGGTTTTCATGGAGTAAGGATACTCCTTTGATGTTGTGCAGCTGCTGAATCAGATCAGAGATCATACCCATTGACTTCTTTTGAATGGATTCTATCCCGATATCCTGAACAAATGCAATGCCCGCTGCAAGTCCTGCAATACCGGGGAAGTTTGGTGTCCCGGCTTCAAATCGTTCAGGCATTGATTCCGGCTGAACTGGTGAGGATGAATCTGTCCCGGTTCCCCCCTGTCGTACCGGGTAAATCAGGTCAGGACTTCTGAGAAAGAACCCTCCGGTACCTGGAACTCCAAAAAGATACTTGTGGCCGGTAAAGACAAATGCATCACAAGATGTCGTTGAGAGATCGACCGGGATCTGTCCGGCACTCTGCGCTCCGTCAATGATGGAAAAAGTGTCTGCTTCATCCATGATGCGGGAGATTTCTTTGATATTCTGAACCGTTCCGGTTACATTTCCTGCATGAGAGATGATCCCAAGTTTTGTATCATCCCG
>CAZEWE010000089.1:0-10376 GCA_964515765.1 uncultured Methanospirillum sp.
GCAATATCCATACCATAATCTTCCAGGGTTCCTCCAAGAAGGGTAGAATATTCAAGGTACGGGTCAATTACCAGTGGGTAGGCAGGATCATACGCTCCAATAGTATACCCGACTTCACCATTTTCAAATATCTGGTATGATGACTCAACCTCAATGGAATTTCCATCAATTATCTGGTAGGAATACGGAGCACGCTCGGTCAGATTGCCAAACGAAGTAACTACCTGCAGGGAGCCATCTTCAGTGAGCGATAAACCTTCGTTTCCTCCATATATCAGCCGTATTACACCAGGATCAGCACCTTCACGGACGGTGAACTCCCGTTTAAGAACACCCTGCTTCCCGGAATAGGAGAGATCAATTCCTGGAAGAATTTCGAGATACCGGATGCCCCCATACCAGGGAACATACTGCTGCCAGTCAGACTCGTTCTGACCGATGAGGAAGTTGGCATATCCATCAAGTTTGTCAAAAGCCTCAACGGTGACATTCTCTCCTGCGTCTGCAACGGTCACTATTACCGGAAATGTGACATTTTCTCCACAATCCTCACAGTCCCCGGACGGACCACTTACCAGAAGGGCATCTCTGGTAAAATCAAATGAAAATTCAGAACTTTTCACCTGATAGAGAATATCTTCATGTGCCTGTCCGGCGTTTTCGATAAACTGCACCGGATGTGCAGAAATATCAGGAGAACTTCCTTCCTGAGTATCTGCCATCACGGCGCAGCAACAGAGAATACATAAGAGCGCAGTAAGCACTCCTTTTGATATGTTCCGGTTCATCGCATCCTAACCCCCAACTCTACTATTGACCCCATGGTAAAACTCCTGCATATTCTTTTAATTCCGCATTTATCCAAAAATCCCGCTTCAGATAAAATCACCGGATTATGCAGGGGCAGTTCTCCCGTAAGACACCTGTTTTATGCCATGTACAATATGACAAGGATATTTTTTATTGACGTATAATATTTTCTAAAAAATATTAGAGCATCGGTGCGATTATCCAAAATTAAAGAAATTGTAAAACGAGTGGAAAAAACAAAAAGCTATCCAGATTTGAAATATTTTGCGAAATAAAAGAAGGATGATAAAATAATTTTATCCTTTTAAACTTAAACAGACGATTGCTCTTCTTCTTCAGCCGGAGTGGCAACTTCCCGCCTCATGGATGGGAAGAGGATCACTTCCTTAATTGAAGTGTTACCTGTTATCAGCATAACAAGCCGGTCAATACCAATTCCGACACCGCCGGTCGGTGGCATGCCATACCCAAGAGCATTGACAAAGTCATAATCATGCATCTGGGCCTCTTCATCACCAAGCCGCCGCTTCTCTTCCTGGGCCTCAAACCGCTGCATCTGGTCCAGGGGATCATTCAGCTCAGAGAATCCGTTGGCAAGCTCCATTCCGGCAATGAACAGTTCAAACCGTTCAACAAACCCCTCCTTTTCCCTGTGGGATTTTGCAAGGGGTGAGTTTTCAACCGGGAAGTCGGTTATGAATGTCGGCTGTATCAGCTTATCCTCGACAAGGGCCTCAAAAAAGAGAACAAGCATCTCCCGCTGGGTGTGAACATCGTCAACACCATCAACACCCTTCTCCTTCCCAATCTTCTTCAGACTCTCAGGATCATGAGCGAAGATGTCAACCCCTCCAATGGTCCTGACAGCCTCTTCCATACTCATAACCCGCCATGGTGCAGAATATGAGATGGTGTTCTCCTCAAAAACCACCTCATGTGACCCGGTCACTTCCTGAACAATGCTGCTGATGATGCCTTCGGTCAGCTTCATCATATCAGTGTAATCAGCATATGCCTGGTATATCTCAACCATCGAAAATTCCGGGTTATGGCTGGTATCAATATCTTCATTCCTGAAGTTTTTTGCAACCTCGAAAACTTTTTCAAAACCACCAACAACCAGTCTCTTCAGGTATAATTCGGGAGCAATCCGGAGGTAGAGTTTCTGCCCAAGGAAATTATGGAAGGTTGTGAAGGGCCGTGCATTTGCTCCACCATAGAGTGGTTGAAGGGTCGGAGTTTCAAACTCAAGAAATTCCTGGCCGGTAAGGTAATTTCTGAGGAGAGAGATGATCCTGCTCCGGGTCCTGAATGTCTCCCGGCTCTCTTCATTGACAATGAGATCCAGGTACCGCTGCCGGTATCGTTTCTCAAGGTTGGTCAGACCATGAAACTTCTCCGGCAGGGAGCAGAGTGTCTTGGTAAGAAGGATCATATCATCGACAAAAATCGAAATTTCCCCTACTTTTGTCTTGAAAATTCTCCCGGTTACTCCTATGATGTCCCCTCTTTCTATGGAGGATTTAAACATCTGGAATCTTCCTTCTGGGAGGGCATCCTTACGGATATATAACTGAATTCTTCCAGTCTCATCGCGGAGATCCGCAAAAAAAGTCTTCCCATGATCCCGCACACCATACAATCTGCCTGCTGTTATCACCTGTTCTGATGACGGGTCATGCCCTGCCTCACTGAATTCTGACCTGATTTCTGATATTGTATGTGAACGCCTGAACTCATGGGGATACATCGGTACCCCGGCCTCGATTAGCTGCTGACGTTTCGCCAGTCTTTGATCATCAAACTGAATAGATGGATTATCCTGCATGAAAAACTCCGATATTTCAGGTGTTATGAGAGGTCGATATTCACCTCACACCCCATGCCCTGATCTAAACTCTCTACATATTGCCCGGCACGGTATATATCAGCACGGAAAGAAAGGGAAGGGATATCTGTCTTCACACTCTTCTGGAAAAGAGCACAAGCACAATTGCCAGAACTGCGATGATGGCTGGTATTGCCGGTCCCGGAGTCCCTTCTGCTTTTTCCGGTTCCGGCGTGAGGACAGTATTTACCTGAAGAACCTGGCCGGGGATCAGTTCTACCTGTGATGAATAGTCCTGGTATCCGGAGAGGAATAACCGGTAGGTATGTTTCCCTGTGCAGACGGTGTCAATGGTTGCCGGCGTAACTCCCACAAGGGAGCCATCAATATATATCTCTGCACCGGCAGGTTCGGTGTTCAGGATAAGTTTTCCACAGTCCTGCGGCATGGGGCTCGGGTTTAGTCTGGCTGATACCGGCGTGACCTCACCAGCTCGTATATCTACCGTTGTGGAGTAGTCCTCGTAATTTCTGATACTCATATATACGGTGTGCGGACCTGGACTGATACCGGTCAACTCCAGTGGCCTGCCGGTCTCTGTCGTTCCTCTGAACTGATTATCAACAAATACTGAGGCACCCGGGGGATCTGACGTGATGACGAGTGCTCCGTCAGATATTTTTGTCACCGGTTTCAGCGCCGTTTCAATTACCGTTACCTGACGATTACTGACTACGACCCATTGTTCAAAATCTTCATATCCTGCCTTGGTAATGAGGACACGACGTTTTCCAGGCGGGATATTACCTATCACCGTGTTTGTCGTCCCGGAATATACCCCGTCGACATATACCGATGCTCCGCCAGGGGTTGTACTGACCTGCACTGAACCGGCTCCTGAACGAATCGTCATATTAGCATGAAGCCGCGTCACCTGGCCGGGAAGAACATCAATATTGACCACGTACGGCTCAAAACCGGAGAGAAAGAGCGAGACCAGATGAGTCCCGGTACTGATATCCCGGTAAGTCCAGGGAGTCATCTGGCCCATGCCATTATCAACCGTAACTAGGGCACCTGATGGAGAAGATGTCACTTCAAGGGTTCCAAACGGAGAAACCGGGATCAATGAGACTTTTATGGGGACGACCTGACCGGCAGCAGGAGTTCCTGCAATGTTCTGCTCCCAGATCTCAAATCCCTGCATCATAACCCGTATCCGTGTTCCATCCGTCTGATTACGGGCAGGTATCAGTACCGGTGTTTCTCCCATAAACTGGGAACCGATAAAGACATCTCCCCCCTCCGGGACTGATGTCACTTCAAAATATCCTGTTTTCTCTTCTGCTACTACTGCAGGAAAGAGAATACACCATATACAGATACAAAATACAGGAAAACAGATCCTAAAGCTCTGAAGCAAGTGACTCAGCATATTTAACAGAAGAGTATTCGTCTGGGCAGATTATAGAAGATGTGATTGACCAGATTCAGGACTCTGAGATGCTTATATTTTATGGATACATAGCTCAACAAACAGGAAAGCGTCCTGAAGAAGGGTTACTGTCTGGTATCAGGATCCGGGGGGATCTGACAAATGGGGTGCATGAAGGTACTTGTTTTGTGTGTAGTACTTGGGTATATATGCCTGAGCTCATGCGCTATTACGGCAGATACTGCATCCCTGGCATTTTCTGATGACACAACCATTGTCTCCTGTGTCGGTGCCCTGCAGACCGAAGGGGATCTTCTGGTCAGAAGCAATGGGATACGTGAGGTATTTGGCTCATCAGGAAAGAGCATAAAAGTGGGAGTTATCGCAAATGGTGTCGAATCCCTGGAACTGTCCCAAAGAATGGGTGAGCTGGGACCTGTTACCATCTTCGAGAGGGGGACTGGTGATGAAGGGACTGCAATGCTGGAGATTATCCATGACATCGCACCTGATGCAGAACTGTATTTTCATGCGTATGGAGGTAACTCTGACGAATTTAAACGTGCAGTCTCCACGCTTGCCGATGCAGGATGTCGGATCATCTGTGATGATCTCTATTTTTTCAGGCAGCCATTTCTCGAAGATGGTGACGTTGCAGATCATATCAGGGAGGTTTTAAAATCCCATCCGGATTGCATCTATGTGACCGTTTCAGGCAATTTTGCCTCACTTCATTATCAGAAACCCTGGAAGCCGGGACTCAGTATCGGACCAGACCAGACGGTCCATGACTTTGGTGATGGCAACTCTGCTGTTCCCATGGTGCTCAAACCCGATGATGAGGTGATTATTACCCTGCAATGGGATGATCCGTGGGGAGGAGCGGTGCATGACTATGACCTCTTCCTCACTGATCCAACTCGGGGCGAGGTTGTCGGTACAAGTATGAATATCCAGGATGATACCGGAGAACCATTTGAGCACCTGGTTTTCAGAAATGAGGTGAATGAATCCAGGCGGGTGTCTTTATCAATCATTCGAAACGGAGAAAATATCACCCCCAGTATTCTTGAGATGTATATCAGGAATATCGATGCACGCCAGGTTGAATCAGATATCGTGAAGGATCCAGCGGATTCAATCTTTGGACATGCAGCACTTGAAGAAGTGGTGACAGTCGGATCAGTCGGGATCGAAACACCGTATTTGATCTCGCCAGATTCATCACAGGGGCCGGTTACAATCCGGATTCCAGAGCCATCCAGACGGTGGAAACCTGATATCTGTGCACCAACAAATGTGCAGGTCAGCGGTGCCGGAAGTTTTCCCGTTCCGTTCCCCGGAACAAGTGCAGCAGCACCCCATGTTGCCGGAGTCATTGCACAACTGCTGAGCTCGTTCCCGGATGTCTCACGGGATGACCTGATAAAAGCGTTGTACTCCAATGCATTTGATCTGGGAGAACCGGGCTGGGACCCCACCTATGGATATGGGCTGATAGATGCCGTAAAAGCGTTTCAATACCTGTTGGAAAGCCGAAATATTGGGTAGTGTCTGTTCATTCGTGCATCCTCTTCTCACCCCTGTGGCATCACACCTTAAACACCGATCTGATTTGCATGTCAAGATGCTCTTTTGGAAGCGCTCCTGATACCTGGTGAATGACCGAACCATGCTGAAAGAAAAACAGGGACGGTATCGCAGAAATTCCATACTGATATGCAATCTGCTGGTTTTCATCAGTATTACATTTGGCAAACCGGATTCTCCCGGCATACTCTGCCGCCAGCTGTTCGACAACCGGAGAGAGCATCCTACAGGGGCCACACCAGGGAGCCCAGAAATCAACGATAAGATTCGGGTTTTCGCGGACTATCCTGGAAAAATTTTCCTGCGTGATGATAAGAATTCCTTCATGACCCGATGGCGGGGTCATTATGCGCTGTTTGATCTCCTCCATTCTTTTTGCCCGTAACCGCTCAAGTTCCTCATCCATAGAGGATGATTGGCGTGGTGTCTGTTTAAAAATTCTCATCAAAGAAACGATAGATATATATGCCAATCCGATAGACATTCATATCCACTTTTAGCGAGGTGGGGTAGTCAGGATATCCCGACGGGCTCATAACCCGTAGACCGATGGTTCAAATCCATCCCTCGCTATACTTCTTTTCGGGTATTATTTTCATGATTCCTGATATTTCCCAGTGTTGCACTCAGGCTATCAGGAAGGCAGGGCTATCAGAAAAGACCTGTTCATTGAGAAAAAGGAATCTCGTCATCAAAGACAGAGAGAACACCAGCATCCCCTTTTTTTTCGTTACCCTACATGATCTCCGCCAGGTTCTCATCTGGGACGCTTCGAATGAGGCTGAGCTCATTGATTCGGTTAAAAAGGAACTCATAACTCATCTGAAAAATTCGGGTGCGTGTGCAGGATATCTTATTCGTGATGGTAATCTCACCCAGATAATTAACAGGCAGGAAAGAGTCCCGGAATTTTGCAATCCAACCGAGCTCCTTCCTGATCTCATCCATACCGGCATCCTGTGTGAATCTGCTGATGTTTCAGAATCCCTCGACACATACCTGGATGCCTTACACAGGACGTTATCCGGGGTATTTTACCGGAGTTATGGAGAGAGTGATCGGGAGAGACGGGAGATGCTTGTCCTTTCCGGCATCCTGGAAACATTTACAACGAAAATTTTTGAGAGTATCGGGATTGATCTTAACACGGTCCCTGAACATTCCTGTATCCGTCATCTTGTGACTCTTGGATCTGTCATCCCAGGGTATCTGAAAGACGAACCTCCTTGCTTTCTTGATCCGGGCACCCATTCCATGATGGTGAGAGAAGGGTGCTCTGTCCCGGTTCCTGAACCACTCCGGATACATCTCATTGACCCGGTCATTCTCATTCGTGCGTTCAGCCGTCTGATGAAGGGAGTAAGAGATCGGCACAAACGAAAGAAGGACCATATTGCCTGTGACTGTGATATCTCATCTCTGATCTCATCCCCGGTCTTTTTCCACGTAATGAGGTGTATGAAGAAATCAGAAGGAAATAAGGCTATCATTGATCCGCAATCAGGCAATGGTGAATTATTGCTCCTCCTTCTCAGATTGCATACCGGAGAGGAGACTTCACCCCTTGACCGGTTTTCCAGGGTTGCAGATACTATCTTCTGTTCAGACCCCTCTTTTTCTTCGGTTCTGCTTACAAGGTTTGGACTGATTTTACATGCAATCGATGGTGATTTCCTGCACCCGGACCTCTTTGAGCCCTGTCAGAAGGAAAAGATGGATGCCTTCCGGTCACACATCAGGGTAGGAAATTCCCTTTTTACCAGAGAGATTATGGATGAATATCTCTCAGAGCAGGAGGCAGAAGCAGCCTTTCACTCATTGAGACCGTCTGATGCGGACTGGCTGGCAGGCGTTTCAGACCGCCCGGCCATCCTCATCACCGCCCCATGCAGACAAAAAGCCTTGAGAAATCCTGAAATACGCCAGTACCTGTGTAAACACTTTTCATCCTACTCATATGATGCAATGACTGCACTGTATTCTGCTGAATATGCAATCAGGATGCGATATGATTCATACTTTTTTTTACCATCGGGATGGCTTTCTGACCTGCATGCCGGTCCATTCAGGAAGATGGTCAGGAGAAGCAGAGTAACTCAAATAATCCACGAGGAGCATTCACCGGATCGAGACCTATCCGACACCTGGTCATGCCTCTGTGCAGGGAAAGTATCCCCATCAATCGGGATCACCCGGTTTACGGATACCGGGAGTGAGATATCCTATTGTCTGAACCGGGATGATCTTCCGGAAGAAGATGGCTGGAACCTTGACGATCCGTTGGAAAGAGAGATTATAAGCTGCCTCATGAAAGATTCGGTATCACTCTCGGAGTACTGTCTTGGGGCCCTCTATAAGCCTGGAGACCTGTCCGAATTGGATCATGGGAGTCATGAGGGAGAGTGCTGGATATCAATACAAAACACTCCTGGCGGGCTGCTGATTACATCTGGAGATCTGCCTGATAAGACTGCAGATATCATCATCAGGGGGCCGGATGACTACCTTGAAGGCCTGCTTATATCACCGCTCATCAGGTGGTACTGCAGGTATATGAACAGAAACCAGTCTCAAGTTCATTCTGAACATCTCATCTCTGCTATCCCGGTTCATCAGCCGGACTGGTTTTCACCGGAAGAGAAGGAGCACGTCAGGCATATATCCGAATCCTTACATGAACGGGCCTTTCTCATCCAGAAACGTGAGTATGTCAGATCCTTTCATGATAAAGAGCGAATCAGAAAAAAACTGTATCAGATAGAAGAGAAGGTGAACAAGGGGGTATGTTCCTTATACCAGATCCCCGGATATCTGCAGGACCGGCTCCTCACACCAGAGGGGGAATAATTCATCACTTCCGGAGATAATCATCTCTTATATGATTATCAGGCAGTTTTTCATCCCGGGGATTGCTCACAGTTCATACCTTCTTGGCGGGGTTTCCTCTTGTATGATCATTGATCCGACCAGGGATCCGGACATCTATATTGAGGCCGCTAATGAGGAAGGATTCAAAATAACCGGAATACTCGAGACACATCTTCATGCGGATTTCATATCAGGCCATCTTGATCTTCATGAAAGAACAGGTGCACCGATATATGCCCCAAAAAGTGCCCAATGCGAATTTTCCCATAATCCCATCAGTGAGGGAAGCACAATCACCCTTGATGACTGTTCCATCTCCGTCATCGAGACACCAGGCCATACCCCCGAGCATGTCAGTTATATTGTTACCCACCTGAGCAGGGGAGATGAACCGGTTGCTCTTTTTCCCGGAGATACGCTCTTTGTCGGTGATGTGGGGAGGCCGGATCTCTTTCCCGGACGTGCCCATGAGCTTGCTTCAGCATTGTATGACTCCCTGCATGAGAAGATCATGAGACTGCCGGACCACTGCGAGGTCTATCCCGCCCATGGTGCCGGATCATTCTGCGGCAGATCACTATCTGCAAAACGGACCACAACCATCGGGTATGAGCGTAGGTTTAACCAGGCGCTCCAGATTCAGGATAAAGAAACGTTCATCAATGAACTTACGAGAAATATGCCACCTTCCCCTGACCACTTCAGTCGGTGTTCTGACATTAACCGGAGGGGTCCCGCTCTCGTTTCATCATTACCGCCAGTCAGGGGAGTCAACCCACGGAAGGGAAGAGAACTCCTATCAAAGGAGTCATGCGAGGTGCTTGATACCCGGCGATATGATGCATTCGGATCTGTCCATATCCCGAAGAGCTGGAACATCGATGGTGAGATGAACTTCTCAACATTTTCCGGGTGGGTTATTCCTCCTGACCGGGACATCCTGCTTACTGTTCATCGCCAGGAGGAGATAGCGAAGTTAATTCCCATGCTCCACCGGGTGGGCATTGACCGGATTATCGGGTATGCTGAGGGAGGAGTCACCGGGTGGGCTCTGGCCGGAAATGAACTGGACCACGTCCAGACGATAACTGTCCACGAATTACATGGACTATTGAAGAGCGATAAGGATCTTGTGGTTCTGGACGTCAGAACAGGAGGAGAGTATGCCGGGTATCATATTCCCGGATCAGTAAATATCCACTGGCCTGATCTCCGGACGCGGTGCTCGGAACTCTCCAGGGAGCACCGGATCGCTGTTTTGTGTGCCACCGGATCACGGTCTTCCATGGCCTGTAGTATACTGAAAAGAAATGGCTTTTCACATATTCTCAATGTAGCGGGGGGATATACCGGATGGATTGCGGGAGGATTTCAGTAACAGGACAGGATCACTTTTTCTTTTCCATGTATTCCTGGATCTTCTTCTCTTCCCAATCTTTTCCAAGCATCTTCTCATTTCCAAAGACATCATAAGCCTGCCATACCACGGCGATTCCCCAGAAGATGGTTACCCAGTAAAACCACAGACTATCCGGGCTTATTATCAGATTTATGGCGATGAGAATGGCATTAATGACGATGAAAAAGCCAAGGTGCTGATAAAAACCTCTGAGTTTTGTAACCTTTCTTCGTGCTTCGTGATACTCTTCGCTCTGGTCCATACCATGATATTGACCGGGGAATTAAGAAAATTATCGGAGAAAGAGCGCTTGATTTTCGAAAGTAGAACAATGAATACCTGGATTATGCTTAAAAATCAGTAAATTACTGAAAGATTGAACAAAAATGAGCAGGCCTGGACCGGGAATTGAACCCAGATCGAGGGAACCACAATCCCTTAGGATA
>CAZEWE010000090.1:0-10358 GCA_964515765.1 uncultured Methanospirillum sp.
GTCCAAGGGGCAGGGGCTTACGCCCAATCTCATGTGCACATTCAGCTATGGTCTTTACCCGTGCGATATGTGATGCAAATGTACTGACGATGATCGCGTTCTTGTCATCTTCATAACTGGTGATAACGTCACGGACCATGTTTTTGGCGATCTGCTCACTCGGACACCTGCCTTTCTTGTTCACGTTGGTGGACTCGGTGATCAGACAGAGCACCCCTTCTTTCCCAATCTTTTTGAGTTTGGCAAAGTCCGGTGGTTCCCCGAGTACAGGATTCCGGTCAAGTTTAAAGTCCAGTGCATAGACGATGGCCCCTTTTGGTGTATACAGGGCGACCGTTGCCGTATCGATAATACTGTGCTGTGTGCGGACAAATTCCATTCCCAGTGTATTTGAGATATTGTATCGTTGTCCGCATTTCAGTGCAATCAGTTTGTTATTGACTCCGAATTTTTTTTCACCCTCTATCTGCTGCTTTACCAGTTCAATGGTATATGGAGTCCCGATAATAGGAGCATTGTACCGGTGAACCAGTTTTGGTACTGCCCCGATATGGTCCAGATGACCATGTGACAGGATAACGGCCTTGACCGTCCCTTCAAGCTGGTTCATCACCGTATCATCAGGAATGACACCCATCTGGATAAGGTCCAGGGAATGGGTATTTTCCATCTCTATATCGGGATACATCATCAGGGAATCAAGCCTGATCCCCATATCAAATATTACTATTTCTTTTCCGCAGCGGACGGCGGTCATATTTCGCCCAAACTCATTATACCCGCCCACTGCAAGGATCTCAATGTCCAATTCTGTCTCCTCCTAGAAGGTTATCTATCATTTCCCGTGTCTTACCGGTGAGATACCACCGGGCCTGTGGTAACTCGGATATTCGGGTTTTTCCGGTAAGGAACATACTTATCCGGAGTTCCTGATGGATATTCCGGATGGTTTCCCGCAATGTATCAGGGCCTTCGCAGGCGGGTTTTAAGAGTGGAAGTGCCATTCCGGCAAGATGGGCACCCATTACCAGTGCCTTTGTGATATCTATTCCGGATCGAATCCCCCCGCTTGCCACAACCGGTCCCCCGCACCGGGCTGTTTCATACAGGCTCACTGCAGTCGGAAGACCCCACTCTCCAAACCGCTCGCCTAATCCTTTCAGGTGCAGATCTTCTCTGCCGGCAACACTCCCCGACCGGTGGCTTTCAATGAGAGCCCATGATGAGCCACCATATCCACCAATATCCACACATGCTGCTCCTGCACCAAAGCACCGGATCCCGGTTTCATATGAAATGCCCGAACCGGTCTCCTTTACTATTACCGGAACCTTCAGGTCCCTGCAGAGTTCACGAAGAGCGGCATAGCATCCGCCTGCATCATGATCTCCCTCCGGCTGAATTGCTTCCTGAAGGAAGTTGAGATGGATTGCCAGGGCATCTGCATCTATCATCTCAACCGCACGTTCTGCCCACTCAATGCCATGATCCCTGAGCTGCACGATGCCCAGGTTCCCGACAATAAAAGTATCGGGTGCTTTTTCCCTGACGATAGAGAACGTATCGGCCAGCTCGGGATTTTCTATTGCAGCCCGCTGGGATCCGACACCGATACCAAGGCCAAATTCACCGGCTATCTCTCCAAGAACCGCATTGACATCCTTTGTCTCCGGATGTCCGCCGGTCATGGCAGATATAAACAGGGGAGATCCCAGTTTATGCCCTAAAAAACTGGTCTTGAGTGACAGACGGTCCATATCACAGTCGGGGAGTGCTTCATGGACCAGCCTGATATCATCAAAGCCAGTGCTGCCAGATTCAATATGCTCGTCAAGACAAATACGAAGGTGATCAAGTTTTCGGGAGGAGGTAAAATCCCTGCGGTTCATGTACCCTCCGGCAGGATCCTGGTTCCCCCATGATCTGCTCCGCTTAAAAATTCCTGTAGTCGTGAGATATGGAATATGTCAGATTCGATACCCATATCTGCAAGACGGAGGAGTTCTGAAATTTTTCCCTGCATTCCTCCGGTCACGTCAACCGAGCCGGAGCCTCCAATCCTTATGGTATGCGCCATTGTCCGGCGCAGTTCCCTCACAACTGACCCATCAGCATCCAGAAGGCCGGGCACATCGGTTGCAAGCCCGATGCGTTTCATACCCAGCTGCTGTGCCAATACCCTGACCAGTTGATCACCGGAAACAATACATGCCCCTTTCTCGGTATCCATGACTACATCCCCGTGCAGAACCGGCACAATACCAAGATCAATCATGAGATGGAGGTGAGTCAGGCAGTATCCGGACAATTCCCCCCCGGATGCGACCATGCCTTCAAGCGGATGGACACTGACCGCTTCTATTCCTTCCATGCGAAGTGTGCGAACCACCAGTTCATTCAGAGCCGATACCGCTCGATGTGTCTCAAAAATTCCTTCCCGGTTCTCTCGTGAGACGCCACCCTGAATATTATACTGCCTGGCCTGTGGATGCCCGCACGACCCGGCACCATGGATGAGGAGAAGAGGAATATCTGCATATTCTTTCAGAGCCCGTGCTACCTCTTGCAAGGCATACTCACGAATAACACCTGCATCACCACTTTCTTTCTCGGTGATAACACTCCCGCCAAGTTTTAGAATAATTCGATCAGGCATCCCGCTCCTTTCTCAGTCCTTCTGTATCAATGCAGGTGATAATCGCCCTGCCATCAAATACCTCAATGGCCCCTGCTATCCTGGCCCGGATATTTTTGGGTGCCAGGGCGACCATACATCCTCCGCCGCCTGCACCGGTTATCTTTGCACCAAATGCACCGGTTGAACGTGCTGCAAGAACCAGCCGTGAGAGCTGGGGATGACCCACACCCAGGGTCTCAAGCAGGCAGTGGTTCATATCCATGAGTTTTCCCAAATATGCCGGTTCATCAAGGTGCTTCATCCCATCCATTACTATCGCTTCAATGGAGTCCAGAACCGGATTGATTATTGCCGGATGTTTCGATCTCAGCTCTGCAACCTTTTCAACCATTCTGCTGGTGGAATGTGAGATCTGACTGTTTCCAATCACCAGGTGGTAATTCTGAGGGGCCAGACGTTTTCTCGTTCCTTCCTTGATGAGAAACATGCCACCGTATGTTGAGACGGTCGTATCTGTCGCACTTGCCCGGCCCTTCTGAACTTTCTTCTCTATCTTCCAGGCAAGCTCGGCTATCTGTTCCTTACTTCGCCCCATATCAAATTCATCATTGATTGCTGCAAGGGTTGCGACCGTCACGGCAGCTGATGAACCAAGGCCTGATGAACTGGGAAGTTGTGAGTTGATATACACACTTCCCTTCACACCAAATTCACGAAAGCACTGATCAATATAGGGTGATTTCGCATGATGCGGATGGTTTGTTTTTCTGACGGTGACATATACCCGTGGTCTGATTGCAAGTGCTATCCCGGGTTTCTCATAGAGAACAGCATGTTCGCCGAATAAGAATACTTTTCCGGGTGCACTCCAGGTTGCCACTATCGCACCGCCAATGCCGCATATCCTACGACCTGGTCATAATCACCACTTGTCTCTCCTGAAGTGGTATATTCGAGCAGATCGCACCGGGTATTCCCCCGGGTCCTGAGTACTTCCACCATACATCCAATGGGACCATACCCACAGGCTGTGATGCTATGCGACTGTATTCTGGAAAAAAACTCAGGGACATCCATCTGGATGAGTGCCTCTATTGCATAGTGATCATCGCGGTATGCCTTTTCGGCAGAGACATAATGAGAGAAGTCGCTTGATGCCACAATTTTTACCGGTTTTTGATATTTTTCCAGAGCGGTGATGATTATTGATGATATCCGATGAACTTCTCCGAGTGTCTGATGACCCATCATGAGCGGAACAATCCTGGAGCGTGGAAACCTGTACTGGATAAACGGCATCTGCACTTCCAGGGAGTTCTCAGAGCCTTGACTCATCGCCCGTTCATCAACCGGGAGATGAATACAGGATCCAAGTTCTGTATCCGGTTCCAGCATCCCAAGCGGGGTTTCCCAGGGAACCTGTGAGATACAGGTTGGAAAACCCCGGTGACTGGGGCCTATGACCAGAAATGTTCCTTCAAACTTCTCATCAAACGCAGCAAATGCCTGTGCTGCAGTTTTTCCGGAGTACACATATCCGGCATGAGGGGACACCACTCCCGCTGCATCACCGGAGTGTGTTGTGTTCCGAAAGAGTTCAGACAGGAGTTGTCTGAGACGTCCGGGCTGCCCGGGATAAAACATCCCGGCAACGGTACTGGCCCTGCTCTTCATGGACGAGGGATTGATCCCGGTTACGTTTCAGGATATCGGTTCCTGCGGATCCCTGACGGGGTTTTACATCTCGGTTTCGAAGTCTTCAGGGGTCAGGGAGGTGTTGTATCCCTTATGACGGAGGAACTCCTTGGTCAGGAGGAAGTAAATCATGGAGAGTGCTTTGCGCCCCTTGTTGTTGGTCGGGACTACTACATCCACCAGACTTGTCATATTGTTGGTATCACATAGGGCTAACACCGGAATGCTGACCTGAATTGCTTCCTTGATAACCTGCAGGTCGCTGACCGGATCAGTAACGACAACAACATCAGGCTCTGCATAGCGTGGAAGCAGCGGGTTTGTCAGGGTTCCCGGAATATATCTGCCGATGATCGGGGTTGCACCGATGGAATCTGCAAATCGGCGTGCCGGGTACTGGCCATACTGACGTGAGGTAACAACCAGGACTTTTGCCGGATCATACTGGGAAAGGAACTTTGCGGCAAGTTTAATCCGCTCGTCGGTCTCCCGGATATCCAGAATGTATAATCCATCCCCGCGGACGCGGTAGATGAAGTTCTTCATGTCGCTGCTCTTCTGCTGGGTTCCGATGTGGACACCTGCTGCAAGATACTCTTCAACTGAAACAAGAGGTTCGTTCAGTTCAATCTCCATTTCATTTCCGTTCATAGATACTCTCCTCAATCCGAATGAGTTCGTTTAATTTGGCTGTCCGCTCCCCGCCGACAACCCCCGTTTTTATAAATATACACTGAAATGCACATCCAAGATGGGCAATGGTTGTGTCTTCAGTCTCACCAGACCGATGACTCATGACTGTCTCCATCCCATGCCGCTTTGCGAGCTGTATGGCCTCACTGGTATCAGTCAGAGTCCCGATCTGATTCGGTTTGATAAGCACACAATTGGCACTCCCATGAGAGATACCTTCCTGGATGCGTTTTGTGTTTGTTACAAAGAGGTCATCCCCGCAGATAAGACACCGGTTTCCTGCCTCCCTGTTCAGGGCAGCAAATCCAGCATAATCTTCCTCGTACAGGGGATCCTCAACGTAAATCAGATCAAACTCGTCGATAAGGTCAGCAATATACGTGACCTGTTCTTCCGGTGATCTGACAGTCCCGTCCCGGTACCGGTACTTTCCGGATTCGGGATCATAGAGCTGACTGGCTGCTGCATCAATCCCCGGACTTATCTCAAACCCGGTCTCGTCAGAAACAAGGGATATTGCCTCAGCCAGAATCCTGAAAGCTTCAGGATCAGAGATCGGGGGAGCCCATGCCCCTTCATCCCCTTTTCCTGCGCGTATTCCACGTTTTTTCAACAGATCATATACGGTTTTATGAACCTGCGCATTTGCGAAGATACCATCACGAACACGTTCACAGCCGGTTGGCACGACAAGAAATTCCTGAAACTCCGTGGCATGGGATGCATGAGCACCGCCTCCGATGATATTGCCAAGCGGACGCGGAGCAGAGTCCACGAATACTCCACCGACATGCTGCCAGAGCGGAATATTTCGGGAGTCTGCTGCCGCTTTTGCCATGGCAAGAGAGATGGAGACTGCAACATTTGCTCCGATTCCGGAGAAGTTATCAGTCCCGTCAATCTCCCGGAGCAGGGAATCAACACCAATCTGGTCTGACGAATCAATACCGATAAGATGTGGGATAACCTGCCCTTCTGCATCAGGAATAGCAAGAGCCGGATCCCGGACTGCGGCTTCGTATATGCCGGTACTTGCTCCACCCGGCGCTGCCGCTCTTCCAAACCCGTGTTCAGTTCTGACCTCAGCTTCAACCGTCTTTCTTCCTCTGGAATCGAGGATGGTTCGCAGAGTAATTGCGCGCGTGATGGTCATCCGATTACCTATCTCCGTTTCACTGTTATCGGAATAACCTCACGGTCGAATTCCTCCATTGCTATCTCAAGTGGATCAATACTCGAAGTAGCAATAAGGATCGGGGCACCTTGAGATATCTGAAGTGCCCGGGCGCCGACTATCCGCGCCTTCTCATAGCGAGTATAAGTTTGCATGCGTAACTCCTCAAAAATCCGTTGGCACAAGAATGGGGTCGCTGAGATTCGAACTCAGGTCAGAGCGTCCCGAACGCCCTAGGATGGTCCAGGCTACCCTACGACCCCTCATTGGTATGGGTTAAGCTCGTCAATAATCTCCTTGTGCGTGAGTAACATACGCCGGCAACAATACCGATCCATTCCGAGATCGTCGAGGATCCTTTTTGGATCCTCGTTCGCTTCCCGGCGGCGTTTATATTCCTCGTATGCAGTGGAGATTACCTTTCCGCAGGTGAAACAGCGAACCGGTATCATATGGTTGCTCCACTAATGTTATAGTTCATCCTAATAAAGCTCACCGGTATGATTTCTGGAATTTCTTCCGTGCCCCACGACCATGTGGCTTCTTAGCTTCTTTCTGACGTGAGTCATTCACGAGCAGACTTCGATCATACACGTGATAGACGTCTTTCATACGGGGATCATTGTGCCACTTGACAATTCCCCTGGCAAGGGCTGTGCGTGCAGCTTCTGCCTGCCCCATGACACCTCCGCCGGCTACCTTAATGGAGACATCCACACCCTCCAGCACACTTGGAAGCAGCTGGAGTGGTTCAGAAATCTTCATTCTGGCAAGCTCGGTGGAGAACACATCAAGCAGCAGGGAGTTGATACGAACTACCCCTTTACCAGGCCGGAACGTTGCCCGTGCAACCGCGGTTTTTCTTTTTCCACTGGTATTGATTATTCTCATCAGAGGTCACCTGATCAGTATTTTGCTCCAAGGAACGTGCTGATTGCACCAAGTGTCACATGTGACGGGTTACCCAGCCGCTTCTTGCTTGCATCCTCAATCGTTTCAACTGCCTGTCCGGATAACTCATCCGGGACACCGACATAGATTCTGATCCGCTTCATGGCCTCGATTCCCCGCTCACGCTTATAGGGAATCATACCACGAATGGTACGTTTCAGAATATGATCCGGTCTTCGGGGGAAGAACGGACCGCCCTCGCGAGACCCGCGCTGGCGTTTCTGCTTGTAATTGCCAAGAACGCGTGCACGGCTTCCAGATATCACTGCCTTTTCAGCATTAATCACTGCTATCTCTTCACCTGCAAGGGCACGCTTTGCAACATTGCTGGCAAGTCTTCCGAGAAGCAGGCCATCACCGTCAATTACTATTACCATGATATCTACCTACCTCAGTATCCTTGTCCTGCTCCCTTTCGGGTTCTGGGAGAGCAGCTGTTCAATGCTGATGCACTGCCCTTTTGCCTCAGTGATCTTGCTTACTGCAGCATCTGAAAAGCTCAGTGCAGCAACTGTTACGCCTGCCTCTACAACTCCGCTCCCAAGCACCTTACCCGGAACAATCAGGGTTTCCCCTTCCTGTGCATACCGGTTAATCTTGCTGACGTTTACTTCCGCGTAGTTTCTCCGCGATTTCTCAAGCCTGGATGCGATATCACTCCAGATCTCAACTTCGTTCTCACGCGACGTCTGCTTCAGGAGTCTGATGAGTTCGGCAAGGCGCGGATTGGACTTATCATTCCTTCTGGTCATGCTCCGTTACCCTCTAATTTCACTCAAAGCCTCGTGTAATTCATCTGACTGTTTTTTCAAAAACAGCAGTCCATGCTTGATAATTCCGACCGTTGATAATGCTCCGGCACTCTCGACGGTGAAGAGGAATCTCCGGTCATCCATTCCGATATGAATTGCCGGCTCATCCCCGATACCGCTGTTCAGACATGCCTGCTCACAAAGCCGGCACAGTGAACATGATTCAAGAGCACCATCCTTTACCCCGACAGCAGAACCCTTCACTTCAAGAATCTCTTTCGGACAGACTTCGACACACAGACCACACCCGTCACACCGCTCGTCATGGCTGATGATGGGATAGTTCTTGTAACCGCATACTGTCGTCGGGGACCATTTTGCATGTTCCAATCCCCGCTCCATGTATGCCTGTGCCTCGATCACAACCTTCTGGTTCTTCTCAAGTTTAACGATGGGGATATTGTCTTCTGCCGGTCGTACCACTGCATCCTGGGAGATAAGATCACCCGATATCACCACACCCGGACCCTCAACACTCATGGTGAGAGTGACCGTGCATCGTGGACAGCCGGCTCCATCACAGGAGCACTGGCTGCGGGGGACAAAGCTGTCAGGATCAGTGACCAGCGGGATAAGACCCAGCCGGTGAGTCAGAATTTCGTCGAAGAGTGCACTGGTATTGTCGTAAATCTTGACGTCCTCAATTGCAAAGGCCATAACTTCGCTGACCATTGCACGGCGGAGTGCATTTGCAAACGCGATTGAGACATCACTGAGAACAAACGACGCAGCGTTCTCTTCAAGACTGCTGAATTCGATCTTCATCAGACTCTACGACCCCTTCTCCCGCCTTTTGGCCTGATTGAGTCGTGTGGTACCGGAGTTACATCTTCGATAAGTCCGATACGCATCCCTGCACGGGCAAGTGCACGAATTGCTGCCTGGGCACCTGGTCCCGGAGAGCGTTGTTTTCCCCGGCCTGGGGCGCGGACCTTCACATGAAGACCAACAATACCTTTTTCTCTTGCTGCCTGTGCAACATTACCGGCCATCTGCATTGCTGCATATGGAGAACTCTCATTACGGTCCTGTTTAACGACCATACCACCTGAACTCTTGGTAATGGTTTCAGCACCGGTCATGTCAGTCACAGTGATGATGGTGTTATTAAATGATGCGTAGATATGAGCAACGCCCCATTTTTCCTTCCCTTCACTCATGATTATCTCCCAACCTTTGCAATCCGCTGGCGTTCGGAGTGAATATCACTGACCAGTGGTGAAGAACCGGCGTATGAGATCTCTTCCTGTTCCTTTGCACTTACCGTGTATCCCGGAATGGTAACACGGCGTCCGCTTATTGCAATATGTCCATGAGTAATGAACTGACGTGCCTGCTTTGGTGAACGTGCAAATCCACGACGATAGACCTGAGTCTGAAGTCTCCGGTCAAGCTGCTGCTCTACCTTGAGTGCAAGCACATCATCAATATCTGCGTTCTCTGTAAGCATTCCGGTTCGCTGCAGAGAGCCGATCAGTTCATCCTTCTTCCGTTCAACACGTGCCTGTTCTGAACCGGTAGACTGCAGAGCAATGATCTCACGAGCTGCTTTGCGGTATTTCCGGAGTGCACCCTTGGCAATCCAGACTTCCCGCTTGTTTCTGAGACCATACTCAATAACAAGGCGGGTCTCTTCCTCAATACGGGAGAGTTCGAACGGACGCTTGGGTGTCTGGTACTGTTTGTGATTTTTACCTGGATAGCCCATGTTTCATCCCGCCTAGGCTTTCTTTCTCTTCACACCGACAATAAGGCCGGTTCTTCCGGTAGACTTGGTACGCTGACCACGGACTTTCTGACCTGTCTCATGTCTGATCCCGCGGTACGCTCGGATCTTCTTAAGCAGGTTGATATCATCATCAACGGTCATCATGACATCTGCTCCGAGCAGATGACGCTTCAGACCGGTGTAGACGTCCTTGGGGCGGTTGCTCATCCAGACTGGAATCCTGTCGGCATAGTTACTGACGACTTCACGGATCCGGTCAACAGATGCTTCATCAAGTTTACCCATCAATACGTTCTTTTCAACACCTGCAGTTTCAGCAATGAACTTGGCAGTATGTCGTCCGACCCCTTTGATACCGGTCAGGGAAATAAGAACGGGCTTCGTCCCGTCAAGGTCGGTATTATGAACCCTGACAAAGTAGTTTATCTCCTGGTCATCCTGAGCCATGCAATGCCTCACTTCAGGGAATTGCCTGCGTGTCAGCGTTGAGGGAGGGATTTGAACCCCCGAGTCCCAAGGGACACAGGGTTAGCAACCCTGCGCCATACCTGGCTTGGCTACCTCAACATGCAAAATCGCATCGTATCGACACTCGCAACAGAATTTCTGCTGCTACAGGAATTGTGCTTACTAATGTGGATGGGAATGAGATATAAGGGTTATGAT
>CAZEWE010000091.1:0-10332 GCA_964515765.1 uncultured Methanospirillum sp.
TATATCAATACAGAAGCATAGAAGGGATATCAGCATCATCTGTGCTGATATGTTCAATCAAAAACCCAGGCCTTTTTTTCGATATTCTTTACGGATTCAGGCATTCCCTGATCTCTTCAAGCGGTGCATCGGTCTTGATACCATACCCGGAATAATGGACACGGCCTGCACAGTACCCTTTATCCCTGAGTCGGTTCAGCAGCACATCAATCGGTCCGGGTGACAGCCGGTAAAATTTCCCCAGTTTATGGTAATCATAGCTAAAGGAGATATCAGGCTCATCCCTGCACACCGGCAAAAGTTTTCCAAGTCCTGCAGGATCCCCGGCCACAAATGTCTCTGCATCCGCTATCATCCCGGCAAGTGTATCAGGATTATGAATTGATCCTGTCCAGAGTGGTCCGGTGGGATTGAGTGAAGCTCCACAGAGCGGGCAGGAATGGACTCCGGGGAAAAATCTCTGTTCTTCCATCCGGTACGGGCATTTCGGACATTGATGAATATATCCAAGCCGTGCAATACTCTTGTCTGCTGCCGACGCACTACTTTTCAGCTGGAGATGAAGCCTGACAAAATGTTCATGGGCATAGCAGAAGAGTGGAGTAATCCCCTTGTCATATACCGCCGCATGCCTGGCTACATTCCCAAGGAGGATACGAAGGCCCACTTCGGTATGGTATTCTGTGTTGAGTGGTCGAGCCATGTACCGCCGTATCCCGGCTTTCAGGTGAGCACCACATAACGGGGCCGTATCGGTTGCAGTAACCCCAAGATACTTCCCAGAAGACCGGATGGCTGCATCGATAAACGGGGCAGGAGTGCCAAAGGGATCAAGATCCACAAACCCGAATTTCTCATCCGACATCAGACTGTTCGCATCCCGGCAGGTAATCTCTGCCTCAATTCCAAGAGACCGGACATTATGCGTGATGAGATCAATTGCCATCTGTTCCCGATCATTGAAGGTGACCGGAACACCGGTTTCATTGCCAACCCTGCAGCCCCTGATGCCGGAAGCGGCCATCGCATCCAGGTATGAATGAGGATTCGTCTGTTTTACCACAAGAACCGTAGTGTCACGATTCAGGGCCATGCGGGAATTATAAAATACAGGCGCTGTGCCAGGCGGAAAGGGAACGTCAGGATTCTGGCAGGGCACTGCGATCGTGGTCCTGCCTTCCGTGACCCAGGTAAGGTCCATTCCGCTAAAAATGGTGTTCGATAATCTTATACCTATCCCTGCTACATGTAATAAGGCAGGACGTGTGGCCTAGTCAGGATATGGCGTCAGCTTCCTAAGCTGAATGCCGGGGGTTCAAATCCCTCCACGTCCGTACCCTTTTTTGAAACAGGTGTGAAATGAACGGCGCAGCCTATCTCTCTATCATCCGGCCGGTCAATGCAGTTGTTGCCGGACTTGCAGGTATTCTGGCAACGATCATCGCAACCGGGTCAATCCCTGGAGAATTCTTCTGGATCTTTTGCATTGTTCTGGCAATCACCGGGGCAGGAAATGTCATCAATGACTATTATGACCGGGAGATTGATGCGATTAACCAGCCTGACCGGCCCATCCCATCCGGACAGATTACACCAGGGCATGCACTCATCTATGCTGCCCTTCTCTTTCTTATCGGGAACGGAATTGCCATTCTCTTCACATCTCTTCCGCTCGTCTGTATTACCCTCGTAAATTCAATACTTCTGTGGGTTTACGCGGCATATTTAAAAATGACCCCCCTCTTTGGGAATATCTCGGTATCGTATCTTGCAGCGAGTATCTTCCTGTTTGGTGGTGCAATTAACGGGATTGACGGAATTATTTCAGTTCTTCCTATTGCCGGTGCAACCTTCGGTGTCATGCTTGCACGTGAACTTATTAAAGATGCGGAAGACATGCCGGGAGATAAAGAACATGGAGCACGTACATTCCCCCTGCTTTTTGGCATTCGTACAACGCTCCTCCTTGCTCTTGCCAGTGCATGTGCCGGAGTCGTCATGTCACTGCTCCTCTATTCCAGATGGGGTTTATTCTACCTGGGTGCAATCATCCTTGTAGATGCAATCATCCTGTTTGGGGCAATACGGGGAATAAAGGCAAAAAACTCAGAAGAGATAATCAATGCAAAGAGTTCTAAAATATTAAAGGCAGGAATGTTTGCTTCACTCCTGGTATTCCTTCTATCAGCAGTTCTGCTTTAATTATATTCAATAAATTTTTTGAGTTCTTCGGGGATCTTCTCTGGAGCAATACCCAGAATTGCAGTTCTGAATACCTGGTCCCAGTCAGCAGATGTCTCCACACACCCATCAGATGTATTCACAACCCCCATGGCAATAATATCATACTGATTGGACATCTCAATACCCTCTTTCACTTCAAGGAGACAGCCAATGCCAATAAGGCCACGGGGACGATACCGTTTAATCATCCGCTTAATGAAGGAAGAACCCGGGATGATAAACACACGGTACCCTAAGAGTTCTAACAGGCGTTTTCCTTCACCGACTTTGCACAGCCCGCATTCACGACATTTCAGCCCCTCATCATGCAGGTGAGCAGGACATGCATTTGAACGAAGACAATGAGGCATAAACACGACACGTTCGGTAACAGGGATTGACATGAAAGCTTTTCGATTCAGGGTATTCTGAAGGGTCACGATGATTTTAAAAAAATCGCTGTCTTCAAACCCAAAAAGACGGAACATACTCCGCATCATCCCTTCAAGAAAGAGAAGACCTGCCCGCATAAACTTTGGAAACAGGATATTTCCTGAGCGGATGGCATATATTGTGAGGATAAGGAGGATACACCCAAACACAAGGATGGATAAAACTGCCAGTATTGTCAGTTCTCCGATTAGCGTGATTACCGGCATGTATGGCTGAAGAATGGTCATCACCTTACTGCCTCTGCATATCTTTTCCCTTCTTTAACTGTTTTATGGTTTCAATGTCGCGGGGAAGAGAAAAGATACCATATTCAGTAATGATCCCGGATATCAGACTAACCGGCGTTGCATCAAATGCAGGATTCCAAACCGGAACATTCTCTGGTCCGGTCACACATCCCCTGACTTTTCTGACCTCATCCGGGTCTCTCTCCTCTACGGTGACGTTCTCTTCTGAGCTCTCCTCATCAAAGGTGGAGAGTGGGGCTGCAATGTAAAAGGGAATATTATGGGCCTTTGCACAGACGGCATGCATATAAGTGCCGATTTTATTGAATACGGCATCAGAGACGATCCGATCTGCTCCAACGACAACAACATCGATGCTTCCTTTCCGCATGAGAACGGCAGCCATGGAATCGGTTATAAGCGTGACATCAATTCCATCCCTGAGCAGTTCCCAGGTGGTAAGGCGGGCTCCCTGGAGAAGTGGGCGTGTTTCACAGGCATATACCGATATTTTTTTCCCCGCTTCTTGAGCGGAACGGATTACTCCAAGAGCGGTACCCCATTCGGCACAGGCAAGAGCTCCTGCATTACAATGAGTCAGAATCCGTGCCCCATCAGGAATAACGTCAAGACCGGTTTTCCCGATGGCATGACAGGTTCTCCGGTCAGCTTCTATGACTTCCTGTGCAGCATCCACGGCTCTGCTTTTGGCTTCTTCAATAAAGCGACCGGATAGCGTAGCAGTGAGCACATGATCAATTCCATAAAAGAGATTTACTGCAGTCGGGCGGGTTTGTCTGAGGAGGTCTGCATCTGCTTTTACCTGTGTAAAAAATTCCGGCAGAGAATCCGCTTTCGTGAGCAGGGCAGACAATGCAACACCACATGCTCCGGCACACCCAAGAGCCGGTGCTCCCCTGATCCCCAGGCGTTTTATTGCTTCAGCAAGATCTGAGATTGTCCTGGCTGTCCTGACTTCATACGTATCCGGAAGCAGGGTTTGTTCGATATATTCAACCGAGGGAATATGGGGGTGAAAAAGAATAGGGCGAAGAGGCTCCATGGTCATTCACGCATCAGAGTCATTACGGCCTGCATTGCTGCTGCACCGCCTTCCATAACGGAATCTGGAATATCCATCGGCTCCTTGCAGGTCCCGGCGATAAAAATTCCTGGTTTTAAGGATTTTACCGGCCCGCATTTCACATCAGCACTCTCAAAAAATCCGGACTCATCACAGGTGATGCCAAGACGTTCTGCAAGTGCGGATGCATTCCCTGTCGGTCTGATCCCAACGGAGAGAACGACCAGTTCAGCGTTTATCTTGAGAACCTCTTTTGTCTCGGTATTTTCCACCTGAACGATGATCGTCCCGTTCTGGGCATAGACATCTCCCGGCATACCTCTGATAAATCTGACCCCAAGGGCCACTGCACGGTCATAATACTCCTCGTATCCCTTGCCATATGCCCTGATGTCCATATACAGAATAGTAACCCGGGTGTCCGGATTCTTCTCCTTTATCAGCATGGCATTTTTTATGGCATACATACAGCAGACAGCCGAACAAGATGAACATCCAAGTTGCAGGTCCCGTGATCCTACACACTGAATAAAGACGATCTCCTTTGGGATCTGACCGTCTGATATCCGTTTGATCTTCCCCCCGGTCGGCCCACTGGCATTGATAATGCGTTCCAGCTCGAGACTGGTGATAACATCAGGTATTGAGAGATATTTGTAGGGGGTTTTCTTCCGTGCATCAAAGACATCGTACCCGGTCGCGAGGACAATTGTTCCGGCTTTGATGACGAACTCTTCCTCTTTATCTTCATCATCTCTAAGAACTGCCTGTTTCCCGCAGATATCATAACAGAGACCGCAGTCAATACAATGCTCCTTATCCCGTATGACAACATTCGGAACAACCTGTGGATGAGCCTTATAGATAGCCTTCCTGACACCGATTCCGGCATCAAACCGGTTATAGACCTCAACCGGACAGACCTCGATACAATCCCCACAACCGGTACAGTCCGCTGCCCTGACATACCGGGGGTGACGTATCACATGAACAGAGAAATCACCTGCCTCTCCCTCTACTCCGGTGACCTCTGAACAGGTATAAAGCGTGACAAATGGGTTCCGCTCAACCTCGACCATCTTTGGACTTAAAATACACATGGAACAGTCATTGGTCGGGAACGTCTTATCCAGCATCGCCATATGACCACCGATGGTCGGTTCACGTTCAATAAGAGCGACATGCACCCCATGGTTGGCAATATCCAGTGCAGCAGTAATTCCTGCGATGCCTCCTCCGATTACAACTGCTTTATTCATGAGCATGAATCCGTGCAAGTTTCACATATTCAGAAGCATTGGTTTTAATTCCGGCTATCTCATCTTCAGATAGTGTCCTGATCACCTTTCCCGGAAGACCAAGAACCAGGGATCCGGGAGGGATAACCTTTCCTTCGGTAATCACGGCGCCGGCGCCGATAATAGTATTGTCACCAACAACCGCACCGTTTAGCACTATTGCTCCCATTCCCACCAGGACCGTGCTTCCGATGGTGCATCCATGAAGGATGGCGCCGTGACCGACGGATACATCGTCTCCAATGGTTACCGGATGTCCCTTGGATGTATGAACAACACAATTATCCTGGATATTTGACCTATTTCCGATGGTAATCCGATCCTTGTCTGCACGGACAACTGCCCCGTACCAGACATTGACCTCCTGACCTGTTTCTATATCACCAATGAGCGTGGAGTTTGGTGCAATAAAAGCAGCGTTTGGGATATTCTGATGAATCTGCATAAGGCGTTCACAGGTTTTTGGCACATTCACCGACCCTGGATCGGGCAGGTTATCTCATACGTTTAGACTCCGATAGTATAATAGCATCAGTAATATACAGGCAATTGTTTCACTCATTATATCTGCAATACAATAGCAGGATTGCCAATCCCTTTTCAGACACTCCGGCGAACCGGAGAGCAGATGATATCAGATTTTATAAAATCGCATGAAACAGTACATCTATGAAAATTATGGTGGGGGGCACGTTTGATCCTCTGCATGACGGACACCGGCTTCTCATCCGACGCGCTTTTGAACTCGCTACTCCGGAAGGAACGGTAATAATCGGCCTTACCAGTGACTCATTTGCCAACCGGAAATCCCATCCGATTCATTCCTATGCTGACCGGTACCAGGACCTGATCGCATATGTGAGATCCCTGGAGCCTGAAACAACATGGGAGATAGAAGAGCTGCATGATCAGTACGGGTCAACGCTTGATGCTGACTTTGATGCCCTGGTTGTCAGCGAGGAGACATTTCCTGTGGGGCAGAACATCAATCAGAAGAGACGGGAACGGGGGAGACCGTGCGTTGAGATTCACATGATCCGGTGTGTACTGGCAGAAGATGGCAGATGGATCTCAAGTACCCGTATCTGGCGGGGAGAGATCGATATTCATGGGAAACTGATTCCTCATGAAACCACAAAAGAAGAGAGTTCAGATGATATGCGAAGAGATGTCGGATGAGATAACCGCATCACAATACGTACATACTGCTTTTTTCCCATGCATCTCAAACCGGCTCATAACCGGTTCATTGGTGTTGGTAATGCAACAGGGATTGGGACACTTCAGCACTCCGATAAGAACCGGGGGGATAATGACACCTTTCTTATTGATCACCCTGTAGTTCCGGATGATGTTGATGGTGGCTTTTGGTGCAACAAGGGCAATCCGATCAACTTCCTTTGCCTTCAGTTCCCGGTTTTCAATCTTCACCACATCTTTCTTCTCCTGAGCCATGCTGACAACATTGGTTGCAACACTCACACACTCCTGGGTGCTTCCGGTAATCCCGAGAATCCGCAGCACGGTGAGTGCCTCTCCGGCTTTGATATGATCGATAACCGTTCCGTTCTCAATAGTGCTGATAACCAGGGTTCGTTTTGGTTCTTCTTCGGTCATAGAATAACCTCGGTGAGCATGGCCATCCTGACCGGGACGCCATTTCTGGCCTGTTCAAAGTACCGGGCATAGGGAAGACTATCCACAGCCGGATCGATCTCATCAACCCGTGGCAGGGGATGCAGAATTGCCAGATGCTCTTTTACATCCGAAAGCAGGGAGGGTGTAATCCGGTAACTGGATGAGACATCAAAGAACTGTGCCGGATCGGGGAATCGTTCCCTCTGAAGCCTGGTGACATATAAGACATCCAGTTCGCTGATGATCTCTTCAATTGAATCATGTTCTATAACGGTAGCCCCCCGCTCCTCAAGATTATCATGAATTGAATCAGGAAGCCCGAGCCCCTTTGGTGCAATCGTATGGATCCTGGCATTGTAATGGGTCAGTGCATAGGCAAGCGAATGGGTTGTCCTGCCATACATCAGGTCCCCGATAAGACCGATATTGATATTATCCAGGGACATAGACTGCCGGATGGTATAGAGATCTATCAGAGTCTGGGATGGATGCTGCCCGGCTCCGTCTCCTCCGTTCAGGATCGGAATCTCTGAAAACTCACTGGCAAGCCGTGCTGCACCGACCTTGGGGTGACGGAGCACAATGGCATCTGCATACCCGCTGACAACCCTGATGGTATCGGCAAGTGTCTCCCCTTTTGCCATGGAACTGACTTCCACTCCGCCAAGGTTCATACAGGAACCTCCGAGCCGGAGCATGGCAGATTCAAATGACATCCGTGTCCGGGTACTGGGTTCAAAAAAGAGGAGACCGAGAATTTTTCCTTTAAGCGGTTCTTTACCTGCAAATTCGGCGGTTACTTCTCCAGCCCTGGCCAAAAGCCGGTCGATCTGATTCCTGTCCAGATCATGGATGGAGATGATGTGATTCATGGACGTATGCGTTCTCCTCCGGTACGTACTAGTGGATTTCCATTCTGCTAGTATGTTTTGTTATTATGTCTGAATGGAATCCCTGATGACAGCAAGAGCATCCCGTGATCGTTCCCTGATTTCAGGGTCGTCATCGTGAAGCCCACGGGCCAGGGTATCAACACTCGGAGGTCCAATCCGGATGAGGTCATCAAATTTCTCTTTGGCAAAGAGATAACTCAGCCGGTCGGTGGTATACTTGGGTTTCCATCCACTCTCTTCCAGCAGTTTCGCTACAGAGTTTCGGACCTTTCTATCCTTGTCATCGAGCGTCTGAACCAGCATGAACTGACCTGGCTCACCGATCTTGGAGATACCTTTCAGCGCCGCTGCACGAATTGAACCATCAGGATCCTTTAATGCGGTAATCAACTGGTCAAGGACAGGAAGCCCGATATCGCCAAGTGATTCAACCGCTGCTGCACGAACATGGGGGTCTGGATCATGCATCGCATCAGTCAGTGGTCCCAGAGCCTCCCTGCCAAATTTCCCAAGTTCCCTGATGGCAGTCATCCTGATTTCATGGTCAGGATCCTGCAATGCCTCATACATGACCGGAGCAGATGAGGGATCTTTCAGGACACCAAGCACCTGCAGGAGGGCGATGCGACGCCGATCTCCCGGTCCGATGGATTTTAAAAGACGGGTGACTGATGCCTGTGCCTGGGGGCGCATTGAAGTAATAATATTCACGGCCATGTCAGGAACAGCCTGCTCATACATAACTGCATCCAGAAGCGGTGTCAGGATCTGCTCACCCTTGCTGATGAAGATCCGCTCAAACATCGTGGTGAGGATCGGATTCTGAATCGAGAAGAGGTGCCTCAAATCATCGCGGTTAGAGAGAGCGATCTCGGTGATCAGAGACATAACCGCAATACCCCTGCTGCTCCCCTCCTGTCCTGACCCTTGCAATGTCTCAAGTTCCTGTACGAGTTCGGGCAGGGCAGAGCCACCCATCCCGGCCAGAATCCGGCTTATCAGGGGCACAAGACTCTCATCTTCCTGCATCAGGGTCATCAGTGCCGAAGCAGCCGGGGTTCCAATCCTGGTAAGGGCATGAATCGCATACTGCTGAGCAACCTGGTCAGGACTTTTCAGTAAGGGCAGAAGAGACGGAATCGCGGGTGCACCAATAGCACTGAGGGCGGCCATGGCATAGGGTGCAATATCCTCTTCGCCAAGATGTACAACCAGATCAGGGATTGCATCTTCTCCGATTCGAATAAGGAAACTTGTGATCTCAAGCTTCCGGTCATCATCAGTTTCACTGCGGAGAGCATCGATAAATGGTGGAATCGCATCCTTTCCAAACCGGGATAACAGATCTCCTGCAACAAGTGCCCGGGATCCGTCATCTCCCTGGAATATATCGATCAACTCAGGAATGACAACATCAGGAGATGAGTGCACCAGTTCAAACATCAGGTCGGTATCAGGTACCTGGCCGGAAAAGAGTCTGCTCATAAATTTCCGGGGATCCTGACTGAATAACTCTGAAAGATATGTTTTAACCTCTCTGCCAAGATCCGGGCCCGACCCGGGGAGAGCCTGCAAAAGAGGAGCGGTTGCATCTGCCCCGATCTCCCGAATAAGCATCATCGCCTCGTCATGTCCTTCCTTTCCCGGTGCCATGAACGGGATAAGATAGGGGAGAGCAGCAGTCTCATTCTCACGAAGAATCTCCTGTACAAGAGCATGGTTCGCACCCATCGGATCTGACAGCGAATCCACAAGATGGGGTATTGCCATCTCTCCATTCTTCATGAGTGCTATCTTTGCCAGATCAACTGCCTCCTCATCACCAGACCCGAGAACCTGAATAAGACGGGGGATTGCAATCTCACCTGAAGCCACCAGGTTATCAAGAGCCGTCTCCCGAACTTCGCGGTCGGTATGATATAGAGCAGTGATCATCGGTTCAATAGAACGAACCGGATCAATCTGTCTGAGAAGATCAATTGCAAAAACAGAAGTTTTGCCCCGCTCCCGCTCAGAAGCTTCCTCAAGGAAGGGGAATGCAATACGACCCATCGAGAGAAATGCGTCTTTCAGTCCAGACGTATCTGACTGTTCCCTGACAGAGTTTATGAGGTAGGGGATGGTTATCGCTCCCATGCGTGACAGAATCTGAACCATCTGCTTAGAACGCTCACCTTTTGACCGATTCAGATTCTCGATAAGGTAGGGGATAGCAGGTTCACCAATATGCTGGACAACAGAGATAATAGGTTCACGGTCAGTGTCACGGCGAACAGACATCTCCTCAAGCAGATGGGGAATGACAGGCTCTCCAATCCGGGTAAGAGCATTTTCTGAAACTTTCCGGACTGCATTATCCTGATCATAGAGACCGGAAATAAGAGGCATAATTGCCGATTCTCCAAATTCGAGAAAGGCCTTTTGTGCCATTGAAGAAGTAACCGGATTTGGATCTTTTAATGCCTGATAAAGGGGATCGAGTGCCGGCTTTCCTATCTCACTGATGATGTAAAATT